>NZ_DBHIUF010000006.1:0-109308 GCF_057272915.1 Gemella sp. | reverse complement strand
ATCAGAATGTCATTTATTATAGGTTCGTGTCACAAATGTTTGACAACTCTAGAAATATATTTAATAGCTATCCGTATTTGGTTTGAGAAAAATCGGGATATTTGTTATAATAAAAAGATATTCTGTAGAAAATTAGGTAATAAAATGATAAAATTTGAAGATGTTTTTTTTCAATATTCTAGTTCTAAAAAGACTGCATTATCAAATATAAATTTAGAAATAAAAGAAGGGCGCTGGCTTAGTGTTTTAGGAAAAAACGGAAGCGGGAAGTCAACGCTTATGAAGTTGATTTATGGGCAGAATTTAGCAACTTCTGGGAAAGTAACTTTTAATAATAAAGAATACAATAAAGAACTTTATGATGATATAAAAGATAAAATAGCTATTGTTTTTCAAAATCCTGATAATCAATTCGTAGGATCTACTGTAGAAGAAGATATAGCATTTGGACTTGAGAATAGAAATGTTCCTCAAGAAAAGATGGATGAGATAATAGGTAGAGTATTAGAAATTGTTGATATGACGGACTATAGAAAATATGAGCCCTCATCATTATCAGGTGGGCAAAAACAAAGGGTGGCAATAGCATCTTCGCTAGCTTTAGATCCTGAGATTTTAATATTGGATGAGGCTACGAGTATGCTTGATCCTAAAGCTAAAAAGTCTATTTTAGAGTATATAAAAAAAATAAATAAAGAAAAAGGAATAACTATAATCTCTATCACTCACGATGCAGAAGAGAGTGTTTATTCAGATGATATTGTCATATTGGAAAGCGGAGAAATAGTCTATCAAGGGAATTATACAACGTTATATGCTGATACTGAAATTTTAGAAAAATATAGCTTAGAGGTTCCTTTTGTAGAAAGAATAAAAAAAGATTTAAACAATTACCTGAATCAAGAAATATTTGAAATAGAAGAAGACGAGGGGAGTGTAGTAAGAAAAATATGCAAATTAGTTTAAAAAACATAAGCTATACTTATAATTATAAGACCCCATATGCCAGAGAAGTCTTAAAAGATATAAACTTGAAGATAGATGAAGGAAGTTATACGGTAATAGTAGGTAAGACAGGTAGCGGAAAGTCTACCCTTATAGAGCATATTAATGGCTTATTATTACCCACAAAAGGAGAAGTAGCAGTAGATAATATATTGATTACTAATCCACAGAGTAAAAAAGAAAGAAGAGAATTAGCTAAAAAACTGAAAATATTAAGACAAGATGTTGCGGTATTATTCCAGTTTTCTGAACAGCAGTTATTTGAAACAAGCGTTCTAAAAGATATTATCTTTGCGCCCTTAAATTATGGAGTCGCAGAAGAGAAAGCTATCTTAAAAGCAAAAGAATTAATAAAATTAGTAGGACTTGATGAAAGTTACTTAGATAAATCTCCTTTTGAATTGTCAGGAGGAGAGATGAGAAAAGTTGCCTTATGTGGTGTACTTGCCTTAGAACCTAAAGTACTAATATTAGATGAACCTACAGTAGCTCTAGATTATCAGAGTCGTGAGGAAATCATGGCTATGGTGAAAAGACTTAAAGAAGATTTTGATATGACGATAGTACTTGTAACTCACAATATGGATTATGTATTAGAATATGCGGATAAAGTTTTCGTCTTGAAAAATGGAGAAATTAGTTTTGAAGGTAAGGTAGAAGACCTTTTCTTGAATGAACAAGTACTCAAGGAGAATTCATTAGAATTACCAGAAGTATTGAAGTTTTACAAAAAATTAGAAGCAAATAATATAGTATTGGATGTATTTCCTAGGAAATATGAAGAATTAATTAATGCTTTAAAAAATAAGATAGGAAGTAGTAGAAATGAATAATTCGTTAATAAGCAAGTATATTCCATTAAATACTATTATTCATAATCTTGATCCGCGAGTTAAAATATTTTTTGTAATTTGGTACTTAGTAGATGTCTTTATTGCATATAATGTGTTAGAATTTTTTATCTTATTTTTAATGTTGGTGGCGATAGTTATACTATCTAAAACGAGTCCGGCATTTTTAATTAATAGCGTAAAAGCTATTAGTATACTAATTTTATTTACTTCATTGATTCACCTTGTTTTTAATAAAAAAGGTACCGTGTTGTATGAAGTATTAGGTTGGAAGATTTATAGCAGTGCACTTTTAGGAATTGCATTGATTACAGTCAGGTTTATTTTAGTTGTTGCGATAATGGTTGTCTTTATGGCTACTACCTCACCAACAGAAATAACAAGCGCTATAGAAAAGAGTCTTGGGTTTCTACAGAAGGTAGGGATGCCAATCTCGACTTTTGCGTTAGTATTATCTATATCGCTTAGATTTATTCCGACTATATTAGAAGAAACTAATAGAATAATAAATGCACAGGTTTCACGTGGTTCAGATTTTAATGAAGGAAGCCTAGCACAGAAAATAAGGAAGTTTATTCCTATACTGATACCATTATTTATAGCTACTTTGAAAAGGGCTGATGAGCTTGCTACTGCAATGGAAGTAAGAGGCTATTCTACTACCGGTGTAAGAAGTAAGTATAAAGTACTAAAATATAATAAACTAGATTATTTAAGTTATATATTAATAATAGTTATTACAATATTTATAATGTTAGTGTAGTATGAAATTTTAGAAAGGAGATAGGATGGAAACTGAAATAATTAATATTTCGAAAAGTAAAAGTAAAGAAGAAATATACAGTAAGTTAACTGAGTATTACAAAAAAGGAAAGCTTGTAGCTATTCCAACAGAAACTGTTTATGGCTTAAGTGCTAACGCTATGGATGATGAAGCGGTGAGTAAGATATATGAGGCAAAAGGTCGTCCGAGTGATAATCCATTAATTGTTCATTTTTATGAAATGAGTCAGCTAGATAATATCGTTGATTATAGTGATGAAAATGTTAAGAAACTGATAGATAAGTTCTGGCCAGGTCCTATGACTTTAATTTTAAATGTTAAAGAAAATAACGGTATTTCTAAAAAGGTTACTGCGGGCTTAAATACGTTAGCTGTCAGAATGCCGTCTAATGTTACTGCTCGAGAATTATTAAAAGAAACTAAAGTTCTATTAGCAGCACCAAGTGCTAATACAAGTGGAAAGCCATCTCCGACAAAATTTGAACATGTGTATCATGATTTGAATGGGAAAATAGATGTAATAATCGAAGATGAACAATCGGATATCGGCTTAGAAAGTACGGTTATTGATTGTACAAGATATCCACTTGTTATTGCGCGCCCTGGGGATATTACTAAAGAAGACATTGAGTCTGTATTAGGAGAAGCTAGTGTGAAGTATAATGAAGAAGTACTTACACAGAATGCCGCACCTATATCGCCGGGAATGAAATATAGACATTATTCTCCTGAAGCGGAATTAGTATTGTTTAATGATTCGTTTGAAAATTTAATAAATATTTTAAAAGATAAAAATCAAAAAACAGGTTTTATTACATACAAAGAAATGGAATCTAGAGTTAATGATTTAAATGTTTCTATAAAATATTTAGCAGATAATGAGAAAAGTGTTGAACAATCTAATAAAAATTTATATAATATTCTAAGGGAGTTTGATGAAGAAAAGGTAGAGGAGATTTTTATACTACCAATCGAAGAAACGAAAGAGAATAAAGCTTTGTTGAATAGACTTAATAAAGCTATAAGTAAAAAATAAAATAGGAGATTTGTAATGAAAAAGTTATATGTAGTTATACCTTGTTACAATGAAGAAGAGGTATTAAACGAAACTGCAAAAAGATTAGAAGTTAAAATGAATTCTATGATAGAAGAAGATTTAATTTCAAAAGATAGTCGTGTTGTCTTAGTGAACGATGGTTCAAAAGATAGAACATGGGAAATGATAGAAGAACTTCATGAAAAAAATCCATTATTCAGTGGTATTAACTTAAGTAGAAATAGAGGACACCAAAATGCACTTTTAGCAGGACTTATGACTGTTAAAGATCACTGTGATGTAAGTATCTCAATGGATGCTGATTTACAAGATGATATTAACGCTATGGATGAAATGATGAAGAAGTATCTAGCTGGTGCTGATGTAGTTTATGGTGTTCGTTCTGCAAGAACTACGGATACATTCTTTAAACGTTTTACGGCTGAAGGTTTTTACAAAGTGATGGAAAAACTAGGAGCAAATACAGTGTTTAACCATGCTGACTATCGTTTAATGAGTAAACGTGCGTTGGAAGGATTAGCTCAATTCAAAGAAGTAAACTTATTCTTACGTGGTATTGTTCCTATGATTGGATATCCAAGTGACATCGTTACATATGAACGTGCAGAAAGATTCGCTGGAGAAAGTAAGTATCCACTGTCTAAGATGTTGGCATTTGCTTTTGAAGGAATTACTTCTTTATCTGTAAAGTTAATTAGATTTATTACTATAGGTGGAGCATTAATGATATTTATTGCTGCGATAGTATTTTTCTACACATTGTATAGTTATTTTGCAGGTTTTGCAAGACCAGGATGGTCAAGTTTAATGATATCAATGTGGTTTATCGGTGGAATGATTATGATTTCATTAGGTATTGTGGGTGAATACGTAGGTAAAATCTACTTAGAAACAAAAGGACGCCCAAGATTTATTGTTGAAAAATTCTTAAACGAAGAGAAAAATGAAGAGGAATAATTGACAATGAACAAGGAAATATTAAATAAATTTTCTAACTTTTTAGTAAAAGTTATAGCTGTAATTTTCATGGTGCTTATGGGGATAAACTCTTTATTAGTATTAACAAAAACAGCGATATTTCCGAAAGATTATCAAGAAACTTTATATTATGAAAATGTCAGTGCTATACTAAATATTATGTTCCTTATAATATTTAGTATAGTTATCTTAATATTAGCAAGATATTTGAAAAAAATAATAAGTGTCCAAAGATTAGTATTGATAGTTATGATCTATGCCTTTATTATTAGTATCTTGTTTGCAATATTAAGAAGAGACTATGTTCAGTTTGATCCATTTAACGTAATAGATCAAGCTAATAATTTCATAAGAGAAAACTACAGTGGTCTTGATAAAGGAAATAACTATTTATACATATATTCACATCAAATTACAACAGTATTTCTTTTTCAGATAATACTATCATTATTTGGTAGAGCAACATTTATTCTATATATAATGCAAAGTTTTTCAATAAGTTTTATTATCTTTATGTTATATAAAATAGCTAATATAATGTTTGCTGATGAGGATACGAATTATCTAGTTGTAATTCTTAGTGGTCTATGTTTTCCGTTAATATTTTATGTTGCATTTGTTTACGGATTGTTACCGGGTATGTTTTTAACACTACTGGCTTATTATTATTTTATAAAGTATACTAAATATAAGCAGTGGTACATGTTGGTAATAAGTGCTATAAGTATTAATGTTGCTATACTATTTATAGGTAATAACTTAATACATATGTTAGCTATATTCTCGGCGGCAGTTATTTCTCTTATTAGAGTAAGGGATAAAAAAGCCATTGTGTTTATGGTCAGCTGTCTGTTTTTAATGAGTGCCTCTAAGAGTTTAATCTACAACTATTATGAAGTGAAAAGCCAAAAATCAATAGCTGATGGTGTTCCGAAAATCACATGGATAGCGATGGGAATGCAAGAAGGTGATCGTGAAGCTGGTTGGTGGAATAGATTTAACTATGATATTATGCCAGAAGAAGACTATGATGCGAAGCGTATAACTGAGATTTCAAAAGATTCTATAAAGCAAAGATTAGATGTATTTAAGAAAAATCCTAGATACGCTGTAGATTTTTATCAAAGAAAGTATGAAAATCAGTTTATAGAACCAACTTTCCAGAGTTTATTGGTAACTGCACCTCAAAGGAATTTTGATAATGAAACTAAGTTAGAAAAAGTAAAGGACTTTTTTATAAAACAAATTTACTTTGATGGAACTCATTACGTACTTACTTTTATTATGAAGGTATTTCAAGTATTTGTTTATGTATTTTCTGTAGTATTTGCAGTAAATGTTTATAAGAAGAAAAAAGAAATATTAATGATAATTCCTGTAGCCTTTATTGGTGGAACGTTATTCCATATGATATGGGAAGCAAAAAGTAGATATGTATTTCCGTACTTTATATTTTTAATTCCACTTGCTGCATATGGATTAATAATTGTAAGAAATAGAATAACTGAATATAGAAAAAATAAAGAGGAAAAAAATGAAAAAGGTAATATATAAAGCTTTTATCATAATGTTATTAGGATTAACAGTATCTGCTCCAGCGATAAAAGCTAACGATGTTTATGTACCCTTTGGAGAAAAGAAATTTGCAGAAATTGAAAATAGTGAAAAAATAGATTTCGATGATCTTAATCTTAAAGCCGCCTTAATAGAATACTATAAGTTTCATATTAATAAAGACTTTAAAGGTGAGGAAATAACTGTAGGTATGATGGAGCAATTTACAAGTCTGTCATTACCTTGGAAAAACATTTTTTCTCTAAAAGGGTTAGAGCATGCTGTTAATCTAAGAAATTTAAACTTATCTAATAACTTTATTGAGGATATTACACCATTAGAAAAGTTAGTAGAGTTGGAAGATTTGAATCTTACTAATAATAAAATAAAAGATCCAAAGAGCTTAGCAAAATTAACAAAGTTAAGACAACTAGTTCTTAGAAAAAACCTAATGAATAATTTAGATTTTCTGAATGACTTAAAAGTAGAATCATTAGATATTTCGATGAACAGTGTTTTAAAAGATTATATTCCGAATAATTTAAAACTAGAAAATCTAAGAAGTCTAAATATTTCAGGTATAGGTTTAGATAATATATCATTTTTAAAAAATGCAGGGAAACTTGAGAGTTTAGTTGCTGAAGAAAATGTTATTAAAGATTTAACTCCTCTAGCTGAGTTGAAATCTCTTAGAGTACTTTATTTGGATAGGAATAGTATAAGTGATATTTCAGCGTTAAGAGATTTGGTTAGCTTGGAGGAATTACTATTATATAAAAACAATATCGAGAATATAGATGCGTTAAAAGATAAAAAATATCTATATCGATTAATGTTAAATGATAATCTAGGTTTAAAAAATATAGATGCATTAAAAGATGTGCCGAATATTTCTAGCATAGATATATCTAATACTTCGGTAACCGATATTTCAGCATTAAAGGATGCTAAGTATCTATATTATATCGCTTTGAAAGATACTAAAATCAGTGACGGTGATATAACTTCATTCGAGAAAAGTAATCTAGAGGTTAAAAAATCTAATAACATAGATAAAAAGCTAGAAATAGTAAAAACAGAAGCTGCGAAATATTTTAGTATTAAAAATTATATTTTTATGGTGTTAATACTAATTTTCACTTTTAGTGGTATTAGAAGCTACTGGAGAAAAAATAAATAAAATGTAAAAGATAGATGAGTTTCCCCTTGAAATTCATCTATCTTTGTGCTAGAATTACATTAATGAAATAAATCAATATATACTTAGGACACGATATATATTTAACTTATTTAAGAGAGGGTATGGTGCTGAAAATACCTATAAGCAGTATATATTACTACCTAGCTAATAGTATTAACATAGTTAGTGAGCTTTATTCACAAAAGAGGAAGTAAATTTACTTCGAATTTGGGTGGTACCACGAAAAGATTCGTCCCTTCTTTAGTTTCGGCTAGAGAAGGGATTTTTTAATTTTTGAGTAAGTTAGACTAAGTATATAAAAAAGAAGGAGACCTTAATATGGCTAAATTAGTTTTTCCAGATGGAAATGTAAGAGAATATGATAATAAAACACCATTAGAAATCGCTGAGAGTATTAGTGTAAGTCTTAAGAAAAAAGTGATTTCTGCAAAATTAGATGAGGATTATATCGAAGTTAACAAACCAATAACAAAAGATGGTCACTTAAAACTTATCGTTGCAGATGATGAAGATAAAGACAGTTTATATGTATTACGTCACACTTGTGCACACGTATTAGCGCAAGCATTAAGAAGATTATATGGTAAAGATGTACACTTCGGTGTTGGTCCAGCTATCGATGGTGGATTCTACTATGATTTTGACGCTGAATATAAAGTGACAGAAGAAGACTTTAAAGCAATCGAAAAAGAAGTTAAGAAAATTATTAGCGAAAATCATGCAATTGAAGGTCGCGAAGTAAGTAAAGAAGAAGCTTTAGAAATCTTTAAAGAAGATCCTTATAAAGTAGAATTAATTAACGATCTTCCAGCTGATGAAGTTATCACAGTTTACACACAAGGAGATTTCACTGATCTTTGTCGTGGTGGACACGTAAGTGCAACTTCAAAAATTAAAGAATTCAAATTATTATCTGTAGCTGGTGCATATTGGAGAGGTAATAGTGATAATAAAATGTTACAACGTATCTACGGAACAGCTTATTTCACTAAAGAACATTTAGAACAACACTTAGTACGTCTACAAGAAGCACGTGAACGTGATCACAGAAAATTAGGTAAAGAATTAGGAATCTTCACAACAAGTCAAAAAGTTGGAGCAGGATTACCATTGTGGTTACCAAATGGAGCTACAATCCGTCGTACTATTGAAAGATATATCGTTGATAAAGAAGTAGAATTAGGATATGACCACGTGTATACTCCAATTATGGGATCTAAAGATTTATATATTACAAGTGGGCACTGGGAGCACTATCAAGAAGACATGTTCCCACCAATGGAGATGGACCACGAAACAATGGTTCTTCGTCCAATGAACTGTCCTCACCACATGATGGTTTATAAAAATGAACGTCACTCATACCGTGAACTTCCAATCCGTATCGCAGAGCTTGGAATGATGCACCGTTATGAAGCAAGTGGAGCAGTAAGTGGATTACAACGTGTTCGTGGTATGACTCTAAACGATGCTCACATTTTCGTACGTCCAGATCAGCTTAAAGATGAATTTAAACTTACTGTAGGACTTATTGAAGAAGCATATAAAGACTTAGGTATTAAAAACTTCAGTTACCGTCTATCATACAGAGATCCAGAAAACACTGAGAAATACTTCGATGATGATGCAATGTGGAATAACGCTCAACAAATGTTAAAAGAAACTGCTGATGAGTTAGGATTAGACTATGTTGAAGCTGAAGGAGAAGCAGCATTCTACGGACCGAAACTTGACGTACAAGTAGAAACAGCAATCGGAAAACAAGAAACATTATCTACAATTCAATTAGACTTCTTACTACCAGAGAGATTCGAATTAGAATATATTGGTGAAGATGGAAAAGCTCACCGTCCAGTAGTTATCCACCGTGGTATTGTATCAACAATGGAAAGAATGGTTGCCTTCTTATTAGAAGAGTACAAAGGAGATTTACCAACATGGTTATCACCAAACCAAGTACGTATTATCCCAGTAAACAATGATTACCACTATGATTATTCTAAAGAAATCATGCAAGAACTTAAAAAAGCTGGTGTTAAAGTAGCTATCGATGATAGAGATGAAAAACTAGGATATAAAATCCGTGAAGCTGCAAGCAAAAAAATTCCATATACTTTAGTAATTGGAGATAAAGAAGTAGAAAACAGAAATGTCAACGTTAGAACATTTGGTTCACACGATCAAAAAGAAGAAAGCTTTGCTGAATTCAAAGAAAATATCTTAAGAGAAATCAACGAAAGATTAATCGAGAAAAACGCATAGTAAAATAAATAGGGAGTGACTCAAAAATCGTGATTTCGGAGAAACAAGATTTTGTCGAGTCCCCCCCGCACAGTTTATTAGATATCTAAAAAGCTTTTATAAAGCGATTTTAGATATCAATAAACCACTGCGTCTATGTTTTTTCGTATGAACTTTATAAAATTTTAGAATTTTTGGGTAAGCTCATAATCATAATAAGGAGATATATAATGTTAACTCAATTAACAAAAAATGTAAAAAAAGGTCAAGTTAGAGTAAAAATTAAAACTACTCACGGAGATATGACTTTCAAACTATTTGAAAAAGATATTCCAAAAGCAGTAGAGAACTTTTTAACTCATGCAAAAAATGGATACTATAAAGGTATTATTTTCCACCGTGTAATTAAAGACTTTATGATTCAAGGTGGAGACCCAACTGGTACAGGTATGGGGGGAGAATCAATCTGGGGACGTAGTTTCGAAGATGAATTCTCAATGGATTACTTCCACTTCTACGGTGCGTTAAGTATGGCGAATGCTGGACCAAACACAAATGGAAGTCAATTCTTTATTGTTCAAAATTCTCACGTAGATGCTAGAACTTTACAAGCACTTGAACAAGGTGGTTGGCCACAAGAAGCTGTTGAAGGTTATGCTAAACTAGGGGGGACTCCTCACTTAGACCACCGTCATACAGTTTTTGGACACTTAATCGCTGGTGCGAAAACTCTTGAAAAAATTGCAGCAGTAAAAACTGGAGCTCAAGATAAACCAGTTGAAGAAGTTGTAATTCTTGATGTAGAGGTTAAATAATTATAAAACGCAAGGTTAATAGATTTAATCTTGCGTTTTATAATTTTTTGAAGAAATAATCATTATATAATTTTAGAATTTAGATTTGAAAGATTGTGGTAATTTAGGAAACAGAAGAGAATTTTTGTATTATAATGAAATATTATTAATTATTTTAAAAAATTTCAGGTGAAGCTTTTAAAAAAATAGAAAAAAACACTTTCAAATTGACTATTCATGTGATATAATTATGAAAGTTTGAATATAAAAAAAGGAGAAGAAGAATGGCAGAAAAAACAAGAGTAAAACCAATTCTAGATGTTCATGAAAAGCCTAACTTAGCTCTATGGGTAACGTTAAGCTTACAACACTTATTCGCAATGTTTGGAGCGACGGTGTTAGTACCGATTTTAACAGGATTACCAGCAAGTACTGCTTTAACGACATCAGGTATTGGAACACTTACGTATTTATTAATAACTAGAGGTAAAATTCCTGCGTATTTAGGATCTTCATTTGCCTTCATTAATCCGATTATTGTGCTTTCAACTACTCATAGTGTTGAAACAGCAATGCTTGGTGCATTTTTAGCCAGTTTAGTTTATGGGGTTGTAGCAATGTTAATTTACAAATTCGGTGTAAATTGGTTACTTAAACTTTTACCACCAGTTGTAGTTGGACCTATTATCATTGTTATTGGACTTGGAATTGCTCCTACAGCAATTAGTATGGCGATGTACAAAACAGTAGATGGAGCTAAAGTTTATGATTTAAAATACTTCTTAGTAGCTCTTATAACATTAGCAGCAACAATCTTCTGTTGTGTTGCTTTAAGAGGATTTGCTAAACAAATTCCAGTACTATTAGGAATTGTATTTGGATATATCGTTGCTGTAATTGCAGGATTAGTTGATTTCCAACCAGTTATTGATGCTCCTTGGTTTAGCTTACCGAAGTTCACTATTCCATTTGTAACATATGCACCAGAGTGGAATGTTGCAGCATTAGCAATGGTACCTATTGCTATAGTAACTATTAATGAACACATCGGTCACCAAATGGTATTATCTGAAGTGGTAGGAAGAAACTTCTTAAAAGATCCAGGACTACACCGTTCGATTTTAGCTGATGGAACAGCGATGATGTTTGCATCACTTTTAGGTGGACCACCAAGTACAACATATGGTGAAAACATTGGGGTTCTTGCTATTACACGTATCTTCTCTGTATTCGTATTAGGAGGAGCAGCTGTATTCGCACTTATCTTAAGTTTTGTAGGTAAGTTCTCAGCTCTAATCTCTACGATTCCATCACCAGTTATGGGTGGTGTATCTATCTTACTATTCGGTATAATCGCATCAAGTGGACTAAGAATGTTAGTAGATGAAAAAGTAGACTTAAGTATCAACAGAAACTTAGTAATTTCATCAGTAATCATTGTTTTAGGTGTTGGTGGAGCAATGCTAAAATTCGAAAGCATTAACTTCGAACTTCCAGCAATGGCTCTTGCAGCTATCAGTGGTGTGTTATTAAATGCATTCTTACCAAAAGAAGATAAAAAATAGAAATTAATTAAATAGTCAGTAACTTGTATTAATAAGTTACTGACTATTTTTTGTATAAAACAATATTTTAAATTAACATGTAGATTATATTTATAATAGTAAAGTATATTTCTAAGTAGAAATTATGATATTTTAATCTCTTATTTCTAGCAATTTTGAAAAACTAGGTAAATTCCTAATATTTTTATTGAATAACCAAAATAGAAAAATACTAAAAATTAATAAAGAAGTAATAATTATAATAGTTTTAATACTGTATTTTATACTTAATACTCCTGCTAATAGAGCTCCTAGCGGGCTAAATGCTACAGATAAACCAATCATAGTGGACATAGCGACATCTAATTTATCTTTACTTATGATGCATTGAATCATTGTTTGAGAATATGTGTTTAAAATCCCAATCAATATCCAGCCAAAAAGAAATAATGAAAAATTGATAATTTTGTTTGTAATAGAATTATTGTTAAGTATGCTAAGTGCTCCCCAAGAAAGACCGATGCCTAGTGTAAATGTAGTGTATAAAACGCTCAATCTTATATTTTTTAATATTTGGCTGTTAGAAAGAAAGGCTCCTATTAGGATACCAAGACCAGATGCACTAAGTAAAATTCCATAAAAATAACTAGTTTCTGAATACTCAGGAAGTAGTGTTAGTAACGAACTGGTAGAAAAATTAATTATTATAATTCCAATTAATAATGGTTTTAATAATGGTGTATTCCAAATTTTTATACCGCTACTTAATTTTGTAAAGTAATTTTCTTGTACAGTATTAGTATTTTTAGATAAATCATTTGATAGGAATATGAATATAGTGCTATTAATAAAAAATGTAATGCTATTTATGATGAACGCATATATTGTCCCAAAAGCTGTTATAATAAATCCGCCTATTGAATTAAAGAGTGCATCACTACCTTGATAAGCTATAGAAAATAATGAATTTGCTTTTACTAAATCTTCTTGTTTAACTATTTTTGGAAGTAAGGCAAGTTGAACAGGGTAAACAACTTGATTAATAAAACTAATACAAACGATAAAAATTATTAGCATAGTAATCTGTAGCTTATTTACGTAGATTAGATAAGTAATAGCGAGTAATATTATAGCTTGAAATAACTGTGAAATAATTAAAAACCTCTTCACATTAAATTTACTGATTAGCGGCGAGATAAATATTTGCAATATAGCGGTAAATGAGATTAAAAATAAAGTAATACCACTATAAAAGGTAGATTTAGTCAAGGTATAAATTAAAGTTAGAGTAGCTATTGAATATATGCTATCACCGAAATTAGTGATTAATCTACCGAATAGTAAAATTGAAAAGTTTTTATTTTTAAACATAGAGTCCACATCCTTTTTGTAAAATTTTTAAACGATAAAAAATATTTGACTGTTGATATATTATTTTACAGCTCTTAATGAGCTGTTGAAATAATACTAATACTAACACTATTTTTATTATCTGAGGAGAATTTCTTTTCTAGTTTTTTAACTTCATTCCAGAAATCTTCCATGTCTTCTTTATTTATGTTAAAATTAACTGAAGTATTGTTAAATAAGTCGTTGAAGATACTAGGTGAAGGTACAAATGCCTGTGCAGTCGGTAAATAATATTTTTGGATTATACCATTTATTGTATCTGTATCAACCACTTCGATAAAATTATTTTCCTCTAGAATATTAAGATGATAGTGTATTTTAGTTCTATTAATTTTTAATAGTTTAGCAAGTTCTTTTGAGTTTTTCTTTTCTGTACCGAGTGTTGTAAGAATACTTATTCTTAGAGGATCAGAAATGACCTTTAGTTTCTCGATATCTGTTATATATTGTATATCTTTAATGATAATCATCCCTTTCTTATTAATATTATATAACTAATATATTAGACTGTCAATTAATTTTGAACGTTATAATTATATTTTCGAAATATTAAATTTAGTAAAGTTAGTCAACAATAGTTTGACTAGCTCTTTTATATTTGATATAATTTACTAGGTATATTAGTTAGTAAGAACTTACTAAAACTACAAGAAGAAATAAAATTTAAGGAGAATGAAATTGAAAAAACTATCAGCAATTTTATTAGGTTTGCTTGGAGTAGTTACACTATCTGGATGTTCAGCAGACGATAGATCTGGAACATTTTATGAAACATTCGTAAAACCGATGGATATATTCTTAGCAAAAATTCATGAATATACTGGAAGTTGGGGTTGGTCAATTGTAATTATAACACTAATCATTAGATTATTAGTACTTCCATTGATGCTACACAACTATAAAGTACAAAATAAAGCAAGAAAAGGGCAAGAATTAGCTCGTCCAGAATTAGAAGTTGTACAGAAAAAACAACAAGCTGCGAAAGAAAAAGAAGCAAGAGCAATCTCTAATGAAGAAAAAATGCAAGCACGTAGTGAACTTATGGAACTACAAAGAGAACAGATGGCTATCATGAAAAAATATGGTGCAATGCCTATAAGTTTAGGTGGTTGCTTACCGATTCTTATTCCTTGGCCGTTCTTAATGGCGATATTCTACACGCTAACAAATCCATTATATTCAGCAGGGATTGTTGATTCAACGTTCCTAGGAGTGTTTAGTCTTGGAACACGTTCATATATATTACCAATAATAGCATTTGTAGTTTATGCTATTCAAACAAAATTAACTATGAAAATGATGCCGCAACCTACACAACCAGGTCAAGAACAAATGCAGCAAATGATGCAATGGCTATCACCGGTAATGATTGCAGTTTTTTCATTCATAGTAGCTGGAGCGGTAGCTGTGTATTATATCGTTGGGGGATTATTCATGATATTCCAAACATACCTAGGACACGCATTATACCCACCATATAAACCAGAAAAACAAAAGAAACAAGCTTTTGATCCAGAAAAAGTTACATTAGTTTCCAACAAGAAAAAACGTAAATAGTTGAATAAATGGTTTTGCGCCAATTAAAAAAGTTTATATGAATACTCATAGACGCAGTAGTTTATTGATATCTAAATTCGCTTTATAAAAGCTCTTTAGATATCTAATAAACTATGCGGGGGTGACTCTAAAAAATCGCATTTCTATGGCATCGCGATTTTAGAGTCACTCCCATTTTTTTCAAAAAAAAGTAAGAAAAGTTATCAATATAGTTGACGTTAAGGTATATATGTGTTAGAATTGTATTGTTGTGTAGCTCCTAAATAGCTACTACAACCGCACGTATAAGGTAAACAAGTGAGAAATCCACCTTATATGGCGAGTCTTAGTAAAAAATATTTAAGGAGGTGCAGATATGTACGCAGTAATTAAAACAGGTGGGAAACAACTACGTGTTGAAGAAGGACAAACAATCTTAGTTGAGAAGTTAGCAGCTGAAGTGGATTCTACAGTTACTTTTGACGAAGTAGTATTAGTAGGTGGAGAAACTACAAAAGTTGGTGCTCCTTTAGTAGCTGGTGCGACAGTAACAGCTAAAGTAGTTGCTCAAGGTAAAGGTAAAAAAATCACAGTATTTAAATACAAACCTAAAAAGAACAATCACCGTAAATTAGGTCATCGTCAACCTTTCACTAAATTAGTAGTTGAAAAAATTAACGCTTAATTATGATTAAGGTGGAAATCGTAAAAGAAGTTGAAGTTATTAGACAAGTAACAGTTGATGGACATGCTGACTATGCTGAACATGGTTCTGATATAGTTTGTGCAGGTGTTTCTGCTGTTGTATTCGGTTTAATAAATGCAGTAGATGAACTAGATGAAGATGTACAGTTTGACATTTCGTCTAACGAAGATGTGACTGGACATTTAACATATAGATCGTTAAAATCTACAGATAAAGAGCAACTTCTACTAAATGCAATGCTAGTTGCATTAAAAACAATTGAAGAAAATTATTCAGATTATATAACTATTGAAGTAAGAGAGGTGAAATAGACATGATGTTACAATTAAATTTACAATTCTTCGCATCTAAAAAAGGGGTAGGTTCTACTAAAAACGGACGTGACTCTGAATCAAAACGTTTAGGTGCTAAAAGAGCTGATGGTCAGTACGTAACTGCAGGTTCTATCTTATACAGACAACGTGGAACAAAAATTTGGCCAGGAACTAACGTAGGAAAAGGTGGAGATGATACACTATTCTCACTAGTTGACGGAGTTGTACGTTTCGAAAGATACGGACGTAGCCGTAAAAAAGTTTCTGTTTATCCACAAGCTTAATAAGCATAATAAAAAGAGGTATTTACTTTATGTGGATGCCTTTTTTATTTTGTTAAAATATTAGTGTTTTATAGTTAAAGTATAAAGTAATTAAAGTAAATATTTGTAATAATATTTTAATATTTCTTGTTTCAGATTTTGGTTGTACTTTTAAAATTTATATGGTAAAATTTACTTGTGTGTTATATGATACACGCAACATATACTAGGAGGACAAAAAAGTGTCAGCACTTTGGCAAGAAATTTTATTTTCTTTTTTAGGAGGTCTTGGATTATTCCTATTCAGTATTAAATACATGGGAGACGGACTTCAATTAATAGCCGGGGAGAAAATGCGATATGTTTTAGATAAATATACATCTAAACCACTTATGGCTGTCTTAGCCGGAATTATAGTTACGATACTTATTCAGTCAAGTACAGGAACAATCGTAATTACTATAAGTTTAGTAGGAGCTGGATTATTAAAAACGAAACAAGCAATTGCTATCGTTATGGGTTCTAATATCGGAACAACATTAACTTCATTCATTATTGGTTTTAATATTTCTAAATATGCACTTCCTTTGATATTCTTAGGAGCAGCGTTTTTATTCTTTACTCGTGCTAAAATAGTAAATAATATCGGACGTGTAATATTTGGTTTCGGTGGAATTTTCTACGCTTTAAAAATGATGTCTACAGCTATGGGACCGATGAGAGATATGTCGTGGTTCCAGAACGTATTAGCGCATATTAATGATAGTGCGGTAGTAGGGGTAGGAGTAGGTACATTTTTAACGGTACTTATTCAATCTTCAGCAGCAACTATAGCTATTTTACAAAACTTGTATGCAGATGGTGCTTTAAGTTTACAAGGGGCATTACCAGTATTATTTGGAGACAATATCGGAACAGCGATTACAACAGCTGCATTAGCTATGGTAGGTAGTAATATTGCAGCAAAACGTGTAGCTGCCTCTCACGTATTATTTAATGTTATTGGTACGATAATCTGCTTAATAGCATTAGTTCCTTATGGAGCATTCATTCAATTTTTAGAAACAACGCTAGGTTTAGAACCGAAAATGACTATTGCATCAGCACATGGTACATTTAATATTTTAAATACATTCCTTCAATTTCCATTTATTAGTCTATTAGTGGTTATTGTAACAAAAATTATTCCAGGTGAAGATGAGCAAATTAAATATAGTGCACAATATCTTGATAAATCACTTATTGCAAGTGCACCTGCAGTTGCACTAGGTCAAGTTCAAAAAGAATTTGTAGAGATGCTAATTTTATCTAAGAAAAGTTTACGAAACTCTGTAGAGTACTTTATGAATCGTGATGAACAATTACGAGAAAAAGGGGAAACTTACGAAGATGCAATAAATAATTTTGATGAACAAATGACAGATTACTTAACTCTGTTATTCAGAGAAAAATTAAGTCCTAAAGAAGGGTTAATAGCTTCAACATTACTAGATGGTACTCGTGATGTTGAAAGAATTGGGGATCACGCTAGAGATATAGTATTATCAGTAGATTACCAAATTAGAAAAAAATTGAAATTTTCGGATACGGCAAAAGCAGAAGTACAGGAAATGTATGATCTTTGTAATGATGTAATTTTAAAAACTATAAAATCGTTAGAGGAGAACAACATAGCTTTGGCGGGGGCAGCATTAGCAGCCTGCGAAAATATTTATGCACTTGAAAAAAATGCACGTAAAAATCATACTCAACGTATGAAAGATGGAATTTGTGAGATTCCGGCTGGCGTAGTGTATATGGATCTCATTCAGCATTTTACGCGTGTATGCGAACACACTAGAAATATTCTAGAAAAAGAGATACAAGGTAATTTATAATTATGTCAAATAAACAAAAAATATATATTATATTATTTGTTATTATGTTGTTAATAATATTAGTTTTATATAAATTATATCAATTACAATTAGTTTAGAAATTAATAAACGAAAATATAGAGAAATCAAAGTTATTTCTACTATGTTTTCGTTTTTTTTCTTTGTAAATACTAGTATTCGTGATATAATAAGGTAGTCGATTTATATAAAGTTTAAGAAAATATTGAAAGGAAATAAACATGTTTCAAGATAAAAAAGTTTATACAACACAATGGGCTGGAAAAACATTAACAGTTGAACTAGGTGAAATGGCTCGCCAAGCTAACGCAGCAGTAGTAGTAAAATACGGAGATACTGTTGTATTAACGACAGCTGTTGCTTCAAAAGAAGCAAAAGATGTTGATTTCTTCCCATTAACAGTTAACTATGAAGAAAAAATGTATGCAGTAGGGAAAATTCCAGGAGGATTTTTACGTAGAGAAGGTCGTCCAGGAACAGAAGCGACTCTTGCTGCACGTTTAATCGATAGACCGATTAGACCATTATTTGAAGATGGATTTAGAAACGAAGTACAAGTTATTTCAACTGTATTATCAGTAGAGTATGATTGTGATCCAGTAATGGCAGCAATGCTAGGAAGTTCACTTTCACTATCAGTATCAAATATTCCATTTAAAGGACCTATCGCTGGAGTGACAGTTGGATATGTAGATGGAGAATATGTAATTAATCCAACGGTTGAGCAAATGGAACGTTCTACAGTTGATTTAAAAGTAGCTGGAACAAGTGATGCTATTAATATGGTTGAAGCAGGAGCTAAAGAAGTATCTGAAGAGATTATGTTAAATGCTATAATGTTTGGGCATGAAGAAATCAAACGTTTAATCGAGTTCCAACAACAAATCGTTAACGAAATTGGGCAAGAAAAAATGGCTGTTGAGTTAAAAGTTATTGATGAGACTATTTACAATGAAGTACTATCAATGGCATTAGCTCAAATGAAAGAAGCAATTGCTATTAAAGATAAACAAGCACGTGACGAAGCTATTTCTGCTGTTAAAGAAAAAGTTCTTGAAGTATTCGAAGAACGTGCAACAGCCGAAGATGAGTTAGATATCGTTAAAGAAGCAAAATTATCATTAGATAAAATCGTAAAAGATGAGGTTCGTCGTGAAATCACTGAAGATAAAGTTAGACCTGATGGACGTGCATTAACAGAAATTAGACCTTTAGCATCTAGAGTGGATGTATTACCTAGAACACACGGTTCTGCATTATTTACTCGTGGACAAACTCAATCTTTAGGTGTTGTAACATTAGGTAACTTATCAGATGAACAAATCATTGATGATTTAACTCAAGAAGAAAATAAGAGATTTATGTTACACTATAATTTTCCAGCATTCTCAGTTGGTGAAGTAGGATTCAGTCGTGCTCCAGGACGTCGTGAAATTGGTCACGGTGCTTTAGGAGAACGTGCATTAGCTCAAGTTATCCCTTCTAAAGAAGATTTCCCATATACGATTCGTATCGTATCAGAAATCTTAGAATCTAACGGTTCAAGTTCTCAAGCTACAATCTGCTCTGGATCTATGGCTCTTATGGCAGCTGGGGTTCCGATTAAAGCTCAGGTAGCTGGTATTGCAATGGGATTAGTTAAGAAAGATGAGCACTACACAATTTTAACTGATATTCAAGGTATGGAAGACCACCTTGGAGATATGGACTTTAAAGTAGCTGGTACTGCTGACGGGATTACTGCGCTTCAAATGGACATCAAAATTGATGGTTTAAGTGAGCAAATCTTAAAAGAATCACTAGAACAAGCGCGTGTAGGTAGATTACAAATTCTAGATCACATGAACAGCATTATCGCTGAACCTCGCCAAGAAGTTTCTACATTTGCACCGAAAATTAAAATTATTAAAATTAAACCTGAAAAAATTAAAGATGTTATTGGTTCAGGTGGTAAAGTTATCAATGAAATCATTGAAAAAACTGGTGTTAAAATTGATATCGAACAAAATGGTGATGTATTTATTTCTTCACCTGAAATTGAAGGAATTAATAAAGCAATTGAAATTATCGAAAATATTACTCGTGAAGCAGAAGTTGGTGAAATCTATCTAGCTGAAGTTAAACGTATTGAAAAATTCGGTGCTTTCGTTGAATTATTCCCAGGAGTTGATGCTCTAGTTCACATTTCTAAATTAGCTGAAGAAAGAGTAAATAAAGTTGAAGATGTTGTAAAAGTTGGAGATACTCTGAAAGTTAAAGTAATTAAAATTGATGAGAAAGGTCGAGTAGACGCAGCAGCTCATTTCTAGGAGAAATTTATGGAGTTATTTGAAAAAGAAAGACGTGGAATATATGTCTATTTTAAAAGTTTTAAAGACTTAAATAAATTAGAAAAATATGGGAACTTTATTTCTTATTCTAAAAGAGGAAGATATGCCTGTATATATGTTGATGAAAACAGATTAGCTAGCATAGTAGAAGAACTTAAGAAAAAGAAATTCGTAAAAAAAGTAGAATTATCAGGAATGTCCGACTTACATTTAAGTTTTGAACATTTAGATAAAGATTTACAAACAAAATAAAAATATTAAAATAAGGGGGAAGCTAAAGCTATATTCTCCCTTATTTTAAAGATATCATTAATAAATACAGTATATTAGATATTTATTGCGAGGAAACATGAGAGTTATAGCAGGAAAATACAGATCTATAAAATTAAATGCTGTTGAAGGAATGAATACAAGACCGACAACGGATAAAATTAAAGAAAATTTATTCAATATGATAGATTGCTATGATTGTAAAGTATTAGACCTTTTTGGTGGGACAGGAGGCTTGGGAATAGAAGCGTTAAGTCGTGGAGCGAAGCACACAACTTTTATAGATGGAAGTAATAATGCAATAAAAGTCATTAAAAGTAATATTGAAAAATGTAGAATAGATGCTACAGATTATTCTTTATATAGAAATGATTTCAAACGAGCATTGAAAATTTTCGGAAAAAAAGAAGAGAAATTTGATATTATATTTCTAGATCCACCGTACGATAAAGGTTTAATAGATGAAGCATTACAGTGTATTTTAGATAATAATCTATGTAATGATGAGGCGTTAGTAATTTGTGAAAAGAGCAATACAGAAGAAATCACTATTACTGATGTAAAACTTGAAGTTATAAAAGAAAAACAGTATGGAATAACAGATATAGTAATCTTTGAATATATGGAGAAATAAAAATGAAACGAAAAATAGCGATTGTACCAGGTAGTTTTGATCCTATTACTTATGGACATATAGATATTATAAAACGAAGTTCAGAGTTATTTGATGAGATTATAGTAGCTATCTTGGTAAATCCTGATAAGAAATATTTATTTTCACTTGATGAAAGAGTGGAGATGATTGAAGAAACAATAAAAGATATTCCAAATGTTAGAGTGGATGCATTCTCAGGATTATTAGTAAACTATGCAAAGAAGGTTGGTTCAAGTGTCATAGTTAGAGGTCTAAGAGCCGTATCTGACTTTGAATATGAGATGCAATTAACATTTATGAACAAAGCTTTGGATGAAGGTATTGAGACATTTTATATGATGGCTAATAAACAATATTCATTTATTAGTTCTAGTATTGTTAAAGGTGTTTCAGGTTTTGGAGCGGATTTATCTAAGTTTGTTCCTAAAAATGTAGAAGAGCGTTTGGAAAAAAAGATGAAAGAGAGAGGATAAAGGTGAAAAAAATCCTATTTACTGGAGGCGGTTCGGCAGGTCATGTATCTGTAAATGTGGCTTTGATTCCAGAATTCAAGAAAAATGGATATGAGATTTCTTATATTGGGAGCAAAACCGGTATAGAAAATGAGATGATAGGAAAGATTCCAGAAGTAAAATATTACAAAATAAGTTCAGGTAAATTAAGAAGATATTTTTCTTGGGAAAATTTTATAGATCCATTCAAAGTAATGAAAGGAATTGTAGATTCTTTATTAATATTAAAAAAAGAGAAACCAAATTTTGTTTTTTCAAAAGGTGGATTTGTTAGTGTTCCGGTTTGTGTGGCAGCTAAGTTACTAAGAATTCCAGTAGTCTTACATGAATCAGATCTTACACCAGGACTTGCTAATAAAATTAATATTAAGTTCTGCAATCATATCTTTACAACTTTTGAAGATACGCAGAGTTTTTTACCGAAAGGTAAGGCTAGTTTAATTGGTGCTATTGTAAGAGATGATATTTATACAGGGGATAGGCAAAAAGCTTATGAATTAACAGGGTTTAATGAAGATAAACCTGTGTTATTAGTAATGGGTGGATCTTTAGGATCAAAAATTTTAAATGATTATATTTGGGATAATATTGATAATCTTACTGAAAAATATCAAATTGTTCACCTAGTTGGAAAAGGACTATTAAATAATAATATAGATAAAGTAGGGTATAAACAATTTGAATTTCTTTCAAAAGAATTGTTTGATGTACTAAAAATTACAGATTTTGTTATTTCAAGAGCAGGTGCAAATTCAATATATGAGTTTTTAGCGTTGGAATTACCTCCGATTCTTGTTCCACTTGGAACTAATCAAAGCAGAGGAGATCAAATTGAAAATGCTAGATTCTTTGAAAAAAATGGATTTGCAAAAGTAGTTGTAGAAGAGGACTTCGCAACACTTCCTATTTCTCAAATTGATGAATTTTATAATAATTTAGAAGATTATAAACATTCTATGCAAGTTTATAAAAATGAAAAACATGTAATAAACGACGTAAATGATTTTTATAGCAAGATTTTGGATAAAGTAGGAGGTGAAAAATAGGATGAAGAAATTAAGCGTACTTACGTATGTGAAGATATTAGTTTTCATAGCGTTAGCAGTTGTAGCGATAAAATTTCCAAATAATGACTTTGATAGAATAATTGCTGATTTACTTGAAATAAAAGCTTTGGGGCAAATAGCTAAAATAATATCACTTGTTTTTAATGATAAGTTATTATTATTAATAATGATTTTATTAACAGGATTTTTAGTTTGGATAAAAGAGCTTAAGAAAGCTGTATTTATATTCTTTAGTGCAGGTTTCGGAGGATTCTTCTTATCAGCATTTAAGTACAGTATTCAAAGAGTTAGACCATTACCAGAACTTCATGATGGTTTTAGTTTCCCTAGTGGTCACTCTACTTTTGTAGCATTATTTTTCTTAGCATTAATTTTTGTAATTAATAAAAAAGAAATACTAACTGTAATTGCTACCTTTGCAATTATTGCAGTGCCAATTTCAAGAATGATTCTAGGTGCGCACTTTATTAGTGACGTAACAGCGGGATTATTACTTGGAAGTATCATAGTTGATTTTATGAAAGTTTATTATGAAAATATCTATAATATATTAATGAGGTTATTAGGAAAGACAAATGAATAAATTAAAAAATAAAGAGGGGATAGTTGCACTTTGCTTAGCAATTGTACATTTTGCTCTATGGTATTACTTTGCTTATATTAAGTTTGATGTAAATAATGTAAAATCATATAAGTATGTGTTAGGACTTCCCGAATGGTTTTTCTATAGTTCTATAGTAGTTAGTGTTCTGATAATAATCTTAGTTATTGTCTTAACAAATCTTTTACTAAATGATGAGATAAAAGAGGAGGAAAATAATGACAAGTAATTTAGATTATAGAATATTAATTCTCTTTGTAACTATATTTTTAGGAATAATACTATTACCATTATTTATGAATCGTATTAGTAAAACAGAACAGAACGGTGGTTTCTTTGAAAAGTATTATTTAGCAGATAGAAAGGTAAGTGGTATTGTCTTAGCGATAACATTAATGTCTACTTATGGCTCTGCTTCTACATTTTTAGGAGGACCCGGTGTTGCTTATAAACTTGGTTATGGTTGGGTGTTACTTGCTGTAATTCAAGTGGTAACTGGCTATTTTGTACTGTTAGTTTTAGCTAAAAAGTTTAAAACAGCTGCACAAAAAATAAATGCAATAACAATAAGTGATTATTTAAAAAATAGATATGAATCTAAAGTAGTAGCTTTCATATCAACACTTGCTATGATTGTATTTTTAATTGCTGCGATGAGTGCCCAGTGGGTAGGTGGAGCTAAGTTATTAGCAGCCTTCATGGGAATTGAGTATAAGACTGGTATTGTTCTTATCTCAGTAATTATTATATTCTGTGTAGTATTTGGTGGATTAAAAAATATACTAATAACTGATATGATTCAGGGACTAATAATGATTTTCTCTACAATAATTTTATTATTTGCTGTAATTAATTATGGTGGAGGTATTGATCAGATTACAGCCAACTTGGTTAATATAAATGAAAAAATACTAACTCCGTTTGGGGCAAATGGTAGCTTAACACCAAGTTATGTTAGTTCATTTTGGGTATTAGTCGGAGTAGGGGTTATTGGTATTCCACAAATTGCTATTAACTCGATGTTATATAAAAATAAACGAAGCTTAAAACAGTCTATTATTGTCGGATCAATTGTTATCTTTATAGTAATGTTTGGAGTTCATTTAATAGGAGTTATGGCAAGAGGAGTATTCCCAGATATCAAAGACTATGATTCGGTTATTCCGATAATAACTTTAAAAGTACTTCCTTGGTATTTAGCAGCATTAGTTCTTGCAGCACCAATGGCAGCAATCATAACTACAGTAAATGCTCAATTCTTATTAATTTCATCTGCATTAATAAAGGATTTACTATTTAATAATAAATCCATTAAAGAAAAAATTACAGGTAAGAAAGTTCCTATCTTTGTATATGGTGTTAATATTCTTGTGATTTTATTGATAATGTTACTAAGTATGAGACCACCTAGTCTAATAGTAAATGTTAATCTATTTGCATTTGGAGGATTAGAAGCAACTTTCCTATGGCCGATTTTATTAGGATTATACTGGAACAAAGCTGAAAAATACGGAGCACTTAGTTCTATAGTTTTAGGATTAGTAAGTTATATACTTATAAAAACTGTGTATGTAATTAAATTTATAGAACCAGTAGTGATTTCGTTATCAATATCTCTAGTAGCTTTTGTAATAGTTTCATTATTAATGAGTAAAAAACAATTGAAAAAATAGTTATATTGTAATAAAATAAAAAATAAAGAGTAAGGAGGAATAAAAATGTCGAAAAAAGTTATAGTTAAACATACAGATGCTGAGAAATTCACTGTTAGTAATATGCTAACTGTGGGCAAAGAATATGAAGTAGTGAATGAAACAGAAGAATATGTATTTGTAGTAGATAACAGTGGAAAAGTAGGCGGATACTACCACGATTATTTTGAAGAAGTAAAATAATTCAAGGGGTAAAATGATGAAAAAAAATACTATAAAGAATACAGTTCTAGTTGGATTATTTATAATACTAGCACCACTTATTTTAGTAGGAGTTACTGCTTTAGGGAATTCTCTTGGAGGAAAGGCAAAAGATAAGGTTGTTCAGACAACAGAACAAACTGCGAAGGTTCCAGAAGAGACAAAAGCAGAAACTAATAAAGATATACCAAAAGCTAATGATTCAAAAGTAACTGAAGAAAATACTAATAAAAAAGAAACGACAGCTAGCGAATCAGAAAAGGGTGAATCAACAGGAGTAGTTAGTGCAACCCCTGTTGTAGGTCAAGATTATATTATAAAATCTGGAGATACGTTATTCACTATTGCTTCAAAGGCGTATGGAGAAGTTAATTCTCAAAGTGGTGTAGAAAAAATTAAAGAGGCTAATAATATTAGTAATAATAATATTGCAGCTGGACAAAAAATTCAAATACCGAAATTATAAAAAAGAAATCATCTCATTAGTGGAGATGACTTCTTTTTTTATTTTAATTTACGTTTTGTGTATATTGAGTAGATAACGCTAATAACAAAGCCAATAAGAACTAGTGAAATTGCTACATAAAATGCCTCTGTGAAATCTCCATTATTTTTAGCGGCTATTCCAGCAGCGTATTTAGGTGCAAAAAATGCAGCGGTAGAAAATCCTATAAAGACAATTCCATAGTTAACTCCCTGATTAATAGGTCCAAATGTTTTCATAACTAATGGAGCAAAAACTCCCATAATTCCACCAAAACATAGACCAAGGAGAACAAGACCGACTGTCAGACCAACGGTAGTTCTAATGTTAACTAGAGTTAATAATGAAATAGCAATTACCGAATATATTGCAATAAGAGTCTTCTCATGTCCTATTTTATCTGAAACAACGCCCCATACAACACGTCCGAAGGTATTTGAAAGAGCGTAAATACTAACAAAAGTTGCAGCAACTGAAGCAGTTAGTCCGAACATAGTTTGGCTTATTACTGATGCGTTTGATGCTACCATAAGTCCAGAGAATGCTCCAATAGCAAACATTGAAATAATAAAGTAAAATGATAAACTCATTAACATTTGTTTCCAATTTTTATTAGCAGCCTCTTGTTTAATTTCTGCAACAGGTTGAATCCAACCTTCAGGTTGATAATTCGCAGGAGCAACTTTTATGAAGAATAGAGCTATTATAATAATTACTAAGTATGCACTACCTAAGTAGATAAATGCATTATGAACGCCATAATTAGCTATAAGATTATGAGCGATTGGAGCAGCGATAACACTAGCACCACCCATTGCTCCCGTTATTAAACCAGCAGCTAATCCCCTTTTATCTGGAAAGAATCTAAGCGCATTACTTATAATTCCAGAGTAAGCAAATGCTTGTCCAACTCCAGATAATACACCATAGCTAAAATATAACATCCCTTTTGTAGTTGCAAATCCAGTAAGTATGAATCCAACAGCAAATAAGATTCCCCCTAAAATAATAGAGATATTTGCTTTTCCTTTATCAGTAATAAAACCTCCAAGAATAGTAGGGATAGGAGCAATAGCTGCGTTAATAGTAAATGCTAGCATTACATCGGGCATACTCCATCCTTTCGATACACTTAGAGGCTTTGCAAAAACACTAAAAGAATATAGCGAACCTGCACATAGTAAAATTGCCATTGAGGCGATTAAGACAGTCCATCTTGTATTTTTGTTCATTTAATCATCCTTTCGAAATAATCTGTTTATGTAAAGTAATATGTTAACATTAAAAATTCGGCTAATCAATAGATTAGTCGAATTTTTATGAATATATAATAAAGATTTTAATAAAATTAGCTATTATTTAAATCATTATTTAGCAATTCTAATTTTTCTATTAAAATATCAATTTGCTCATCTGAGAGACTTAAGCTTAGTCTAATATAATTTTCACCACCGTGACCGAATACATGTCCAGGCATAGTAACAATTCTATATTTTTTTAATAATAATTCAAAGAAACTTTGGCTATCATATCCGTCTTTAACTTTTAACCAGATGAAAATTCCACCTTCAGGTTTAAAATAGGAATATCCTAGTTCATCAAGTTTTGCAGTAATTTTATCTATTCTTTTTGTATAAGTTTCTTTTATATGACTAGTCAAGTGTTTGTGATTTTTTAATGCTGTAATTACTACATCTTGAACGGCACCATAAATATTTGCATGGAATATTGTATTATATTCTTTTAGACCACGAATTATTTCTTTATTACCTACTGCAAAACCGATTCTTAGACCTGAAATTGAAAAATTCTTAGAAAACGAGAAAAATTCAACTCCTACTTCTTTAGCTCCAGTAGTTTGCATAAATGCAGGAGAGTAGCCATCTTTATAGTAAAAGTCTGAATATGCATGATCTTGAAGTACCACTATATTATGTTCTCTCGCCCAACTTACAGTTTCCTCATAAAATTCTTTTGTAGCAACAGCTCCAATAGGGTTTGAAGGATAGTTTAGAAATATAAGTTTAGCGTCTTTAACTGATTTTTCAGGAATGTCAGAGTAGTCTACTAAATAATTGTTTTCTTGTTTTAATTCTATCTCTTCATATTTTGCTTGAGCTAAAGCAATTCCTTGAATGTAGTCAGGATAACTTGGTACTGGTAATAATACAGTATCATTTGGATTAAGAAGTACCGAAGGAATACTAGATAGTCCAGATTTAGTACCAAATACTAAAGCAATTTCATCTTTAGGATCTGCGTCTATATTATAGTTTTCTTTAAGCCAATGTGAAATTTCATTAAGTAATGTTGCTTTTCCATCAAATGCTCCATATCTCATGTTTTCAGGTTTTCTTATAGCTATTTCTAATTCTTTAAGTAAAAGTTCAGGGGTATCAGAGTCTGGAACTCCGATACCCGCATTTAATAATGGATTACCGCTTGAACTTTCCTCAGAGATTAATTTGAAAATAGGATAGAATACATTTTCAGGAATATTTTTAATTGTATTTGATAATTCAATTTTCATAATTAATCACTTCCTTGTTAATTATTTTCCAGGTTTGTCAAATCCTTTGAAATCTTTGTTGATGATTTCATCAAATTCTTTAGATTGAACGATTTCTACTAAATCTTTAGCAAATTGTTTGTCTTTGTTTGCTGTAGTTACTACAACGTTGTTACGGTTGTTTTCGTTCATTTTTTCTAAGATTAATGCTTTTGTTAAATCGAATTTAGCAGCAAGTGCGAAGTTACCAGGGACTGCAGCAAGTGTAGTACTGCTTAATGATCTAGCAAGTTGTCCAGCTTCTAATTCTGTAAATTTAAGTTTTTTAGGATTTTCTACTACATCGTTTTTAGTGATTTTTAGTACATCAGTATTAGGTTTGATTTTGATTAAATCAGCAGCAGCTAATAATGCATAAGCACGAGCAGCGTTTGAAGGGTCGTTTGGAAGAGTTACTTCAGCACCTTCTGGTAAATCTTTAAGATCTTTAACTTTATCAGAATATAATCCCATTGGAGCAGTTGGAACAGGAGCAAGAGCTGTTAAGTCCATTCCATTTTGTTCAGCAAATTTTTTCATGTAAATTTTGTGTTGGAACAAGTTTGCATCTAATTCACCGCTGTTTAACGCTTTGTTAGGTTGGATGTAATCTGAGAATTCAGTAACTTTAACTGTGTATCCTTTTTTCTCAAGAAGTGGTTTAAGTGCTTTGTTAACCATATCAGCATAAGGACCAGATGTTGCACCGATTTTTACTTCTTTTTTCTCTCCACCGTTATTATTGTTTGAGCTTGTAGCTCCACAAGCAGCTAATGTAATAGCTAAAAATGCTGTAAAAACAACTGTTAATATTTTTTTTAGTTTATTCATAAATATAAATCTCCTTTAAATTAATTTTTTTTGAATTTTTTTGAAATTGAATTTCCTATATATTGTGTAATTTGGACTAAGATAATTAATAGAATTACTGTAATCCACATTGTAAAGTTATCAAAACGATAATAACCATATCTGATGGCAAGGTCTCCGATTCCACCACCACCAACAACACCAGCCATTGCAGAAAAGGCAATTAGGTTGATTAATGTTAGTGTAATTGATTGAATAATTCCGAACATAGCCTCAGGTATTAATACTTCTTTAACTATTAATTTTAGAGAAGCACCAGAAGCAACTGCTGACTCGATAACTCCGTAGTCTATTTCATTTAGAGAAGTATCAACTAGTCTCGTAAATAGAGGAATAGCTGCAACTGTAAGTGGCACTATTGCTCCAGTAGGTCCAGTTGATTTTCCTAATAAAAATAGAGTAAATGGTATTAAGAATACCAAAAGAATAATAAATGGAATAGAACGAATTGTATTAACTAGGAAATCTACCGTTTTATAAATAATAACATTTTTAAATAAAAGTCTATTACTAGTTAAGAATAAAACTACTCCTAAAAACAATCCAACTATTACTGTTATTATAATAGAGACACTTATCATGTATAATGAATCAGCAAATGATTTTATTAATTCTGGTTGTAAATTTTTCCATTGTTCTGCTAAACTTAGATTATTTTCCATATACATTCACCTCCACATCATTAACTTGATCAATTAAGTGATTTACAAATTTTTCTGTATTATCAGGCTCACCAATTACTGAAAAAGTTAAACTTCCTAACTGTTTATTTTGAATGTATTCAATTCGACCAGCAAGTATGTTAGTAGTAACATTATATTTATTTGCTAAAGTCTGAATTAAAGGTTCTTTAGTAGCTTCACCTTTAAAAATAACCCTTATTACAGTTTCATTTTTATAATGTTCGGCAAGATGTTCTTCAAAATCTTCGTCATTGTGTAAATTAGCTATAAATTCTTGCATTAATTTTGTTTTAGGATTTGAGAAAATCTCATAAACAGAATTTAATTCAATAATTTCACCATTCTCCATTACGGCTACATTATCACAAATCTGTTTAATAACTTCCATTTCATGAGTAACAAGAATAATTGTAATTCCCAACTTACGATTAATTTCCTTCAATAAAGACAAAATTTGTTTAGTTGTAACAGGATCTAATGCACTCGTTGCTTCATCACAAAGTAATAATTTGGGATTATTTGCAAGAGCTTTAGCAATACCAACACGTTGTTTTTGACCACCTGAAAGTTGACTTGGATAAACATTTTTTTTATCAGAAAGTCCTACAAGTTCTAACAATTCATCAATTCTTTTCGGAATATCTTTTGAATCTACCTCACCTGCTTTTAAATTGAATGCAACATTTTCACCTACAGTCTTTGAACTTAGTAGATTGAACTGTTGGAAAATCATTCCGATTTTTTGCCTGTAAGAGCGTAAATCCTTTCTATTAAGTTTGTTAACAACTTGGTTATCTACAATTACTTCTCCTTCAGAAGGAGTTTCTAATAAGTTAAGGCATCTAAGTAAGGTGCTTTTACCAGCTCCTGAGTAACCAATAATCCCAAATATTTCTCCAGCTTTTACATGGAGATTAGTAGGTTTAAGTGCTTGAATTTCTTTACCTTTTTGATAGAAGGTTTTACTAACGTTATTAAGATTAATCATATATTTCTCCTTTCTTTATAATAAAAAGACGTACTCTAGCTTTTGCTAAAGGACGTCTTAACGTGTTACCACCTTTATTTATACAATAATCACTTATTGTACCTTAGTAAGTTACAAACATAACTTTTGCTATAACGGGCAATACCGTAGTAAAAACTATATGCTCAAAGTCCATTTCTCTTACTCCTGACTATTCTCTTTCACCAACCGAGAACTCTCTAAAAGTAGATAGTAAGATTCTACTCATCAACGCATTTAATTGTTAATGACTATATTCTAGCATAAATTTTCTGACAATGCAATATAAAAATTCAAAAGTTTATATAAAAAAAGTTAATTTTCGGGATAATAATCATCTTTAATTAAGAAGATTGTGATTTTGTTATAATAGTTAAAATGCTTAATATGGTTAGTTACCTTATAAAATTATTAATATATTGGAATACAAAATTTATTAAAAGTTTGTTGCATTAAGTCTTTTATGATATAATGAAGTGTGTTACATAGGAGGAATTATGTTTAAATTTTTTAGAAAAAATGAATCAGTGGAAAAAAATGACAAACAAGAGTTGAAAAAAATTCCGACACACGTTGCTATTATAATGGATGGTAATGGACGTTGGGCTAAAAAAAGAAATATGCCTAGAATTAAAGGACACTATGAAGGGATGCAAACTGTAAAAAAAATAACAAAATATGCATCAAGACTAGGTATAGAATATCTAACATTATATGCTTTTTCTACAGAAAATTGGGCGAGACCTAAAGAAGAAGTTAGTTATTTAATGGATCTTCCTGAAAAGATGTTCAGTAGTTTTATGCCAGAACTTATGGAAAATAATGTAAAAGTTGAAGTCATAGGTGTTGTAGAAAAATTACCAGAAAACACAAGAAAAGCAGTAAATGATGCAATAGAACAGACAAAAAATAATACTGGATTAAAGTTAATTTTTGCATTGAACTATGGTTCTAAAGATGAGATGTTAAGAGCTATTAAGCAAATTGCTAAAGATGTTCAAGATAATAAATATAGTGCAGATGAAATTTCTGAAGCTCATGTAAGTGAAAATCTATTTACGGCTAATACTCCAGATCCAGATTTACTAATTAGAACTTCGGGAGAACAAAGAATTTCAAACTTTTTACTTTGGCAAATTGCTTATAGTGAATTTTTATTCACTAAAGTTGCTTGGCCAGACTTTACAGAAGAAGAATTTTATCGAGCTTTATTAGAATATCAAAGTAGAGATAGAAGGTTTGGAGGGTTAAATGAAGACTAGGGTAATAACTGCAATAGTGGCATTAATTGTTTTCCTACCATTACTATTTTTAGGTGGAGATTATTTCAAATTTACAACATTTGCACTTGGTGTGATGGCTATGTATGAAATAGTAAGAATGACTTTTAAAGAAACAAATATAGTAGTTTTAGGGTTATCTTCTTTAGCAGGTGCATTATTATTTTTACATGAAGAGATTTCACAGTTACAAGTATATGGTTTACTATTTTTAATTTTAGTTGGTATGTTAGCGACTGTAGTTGCAACAGGGCATAAAATTAAATTAGTTGAAATTGGTTCGATTATATTTATAACTGCATATATTTTTATAGGATTTTATTGTTTATTTATGTTAAGAAACTTGAGTTTGTCGCATGTAGCTTACTTATTACTTACAATTTGGTTTACTGATAGTTTTGCATATTTTGGTGGAATGAAGTTTGGTAAGAATAAACTTTCACCGAAAATAAGTCCTAACAAATCCATTGAAGGTTCAGTAATAGGTAGTCTATCATCAATAGTAATAGCATTATTGTTTTTCTATACAACTAATATATTTTCTAATCTATTAGTTGCGATTGTTGTAACTTTAGTAGTAAGTGTCATCGGTCAATTTGGTGATTTAATTGAATCAGCATATAAGAGAGAATATCAAGTAAAAGATAGTAGTAATTTATTACCAGGGCATGGTGGTATTTTTGACAGATTTGATTCTGTAATATTATCAGCACCATGTTTAATAATATTACTAAGTTTATTTTAAAATATAGAGAGGGGTATTAGATGCAAGGTATTATAGCATTTATATTAATATTTTTTGTAGTAGTAACTGTTCACGAATTTGGTCATTTTATAGTTGCGAAAAGAGCAGGAATATTGTGCCAAGAATTTGCAATAGGAATGGGACCTAAAATATTTCATAAAAAAATTGGAGAGACTAACTTTACAATAAGACTTCTTCCAGTTGGTGGATATGTAAAAATGCCAGACAATGTTTTCGATTTTAATAATGATGTGTCGGTATATGATCTAAAAAAAGGAATGAAAGTTAGTTTAAAATTAGATGAAAATGATAAGGTCGAAAAAATAGTTTTAGATAAAAGCAATGATATGGATTTACTTCCATTAGAATTAAATGAATTTGATCTAACTGAAAAATTATTTGTAGAAGGTTTTGTTGGGGATAAAATTGAACGCTATGAAGTAAGAAAAGATGCATGCGTTGCATTTGGTGGAATGGAAGAGCAAATTGCACCAGTTGAAAGAATGTTTTCTTCACATTCATGGGGGAAAAAATTCTGGACATTATTTGCAGGACCGTTGATGAACTTTATATTGGCCTTAGCAATTTTCTTAGGTATTTCAATTTATAGTGGAGTTCCATCAAATACTACTCGCTTAGGTGAATTAGCATCTAATTACCCAGCTTACTCTTCTGGATTAAAACAAGGAGATGTAGTTGAGCAGGTGAATGGTAAGAGTGTTACTACATGGAAAGAAATGACTAATGAGATAGTAAATTCTAATGGAGCTGAGCTTACTTTAAAAGTTTCTCGTGACGGTTCACAACAAGAAATTAAAGTTACACCAAAAGAAGAAATAACTGTGAAAAAAGGTAAAGAAGTTAAAACATATAAACTTGGAATAGACCCAGCTTATGAGAAAGACTTAGCGGGTTCTATTAAGAGTGGTTTTGAACAAACTCTATATTACGGAACAGCGATTTTCATGGGAATTATTAATCTGTTTGCTTCATTATTTAGTGGTGGGTTTAGTCTAAACCAACTTGGTGGTCCTGTAGCGATTTATGAAATGTCTTCTGCAGCTGCACAGAGTGGTTTAATTACAACATTAAAATGGACAGGAATTTTAAGTGTTAACTTAGGTCTTATGAACCTAATCCCTATTCCAGTTCTTGATGGGGGACGTATCATATTTGTAATATACGAAGCAATCTTCAAAAAGCCAATTAATAAAAAAGCCCAATATTACTTAACTGTGGCATTCGGATTATTAATGGTTGCGTTAATGCTAGCAGTAACATGGAATGATATCCAAAGATTATTTGGGAAATAGATAATAAAAAAAACGAGAAGTTGATTTACTTCTCGTTTTTTATATCTTTAAAAGAAAAGTTAATTTTAAAAATTGCAAGTATAAATTTTGAAATTTATACTTTAGTTTATTTAATAGGGAATACCCTTTTAAATATATTCTATATGAGAACTCACAAACGTAATTGTATATTGAAATCTATAGGTGACTCGACAAAATAGATTACTTCAAAATAACGATTTTTGAAACACTCCCTACTATTTTTAACTGTTTTAAGCTATAATATAATAGAGAATATATAGGAAAAGGTGATAATATGGTTAAATTTTTACATACTGCTGATTGGCACATTGGAAGGAAATTACAAGGAATAGATTTATTGGAAGATCAGCAAGGTGTGTTAGATAATCTAATAACTGAAATGAAGAAAATAAATCCTGATTTTTTAATTATTGCAGGAGATTTATATGATAGAAGTGTTCCTAGTAAAGAAGCGACTACACTCCTACAAGAACTTTTAGTCAAAATTAATATAGAGTGTAATGTGCCAATTTTTGCTATTAGCGGAAATCATGACAGCAGGGAAAGACTAGCGATTGGGGATGCTTGGTTTAGCAAACATAAATTTTATCTTCACACAAGATTAGAGCAAGCTTTTGATAGAATTTCTTATGTAGATGCTGATATATATTTATTACCATATTTTGAACCTTTTGAAGCGAGAGAATATTTTGAAGATGCTACATTAACAACGCATAATACAGCAACTAAAAGAGTAATTGATGAAATTTATAAAAATTTAGATACTAATAAGACTAATATTTTAGTAGCTCATACTTTTGTTTCTGGTGGATTAGAGACCGATTCTGAAAGAGAAATATCTGTAGGTACTGTTGAAAATGTGGCTGTGGAAGTCTTTGATAAGTTTGATTATGTAGCTCTAGGTCATCTTCATAATCCGAATGCAATAAATGAGGAACGTTTGAAATATAGTGGAAGTCCAATGGCGTACTCATTCTCTGAAGCTTCTCAAACCAAAGGTATGAGAGTTATAGAGGTAACAAAAGAAAGTTATAGTGAAGAGTTTATTCCATTAAAACAAAAAAGAAAGCTACATAATATTAGTGCATCTTATGAAGAAGTTTTAACGAAAGAATTTCAACAAAATTATGATTTTAAAAATGATTATTTTAGTATGGAGCTCAGCAATCTAGAGGGAATAACAGATCCGTTACCTAGAATTAAAGAATATTATCCTAATACTCTGATACTAAAGCAAAAAAGAAATACTAGTATCGATAATGAAGTAAAATTAGATAGAGAGATGCTAACTAAGAGTCCATTACAGTTAATAGAGGGATTCTATAATGAACAAACTGGTAGTGAATTAACTGAAGGTCAAAAACAAGTACTGGTAAACATTATAGATAAGGTGAATCAAGATGAAACCAATTAGATTAGAATTAAAAGAATTTGGTCCATATAAGAACGAAATAATAGAATGGGATAAAATAATAAATGAACCGATATTTCTAATTACAGGAAAAACTGGTTCAGGGAAATCAACACTATTTGATGCTATTACTTATGCATTATACAATAAGACAACTGGAGGAAAAGACATAGCCTCACTAAGAACGAAGACAGCCTTGGATAAGGAGAAAACACAGGTTAACTTTGATTTTGAATTAAGTGGAAAAAAATATAGAATTGAGAGAACTCTGGCGTATTTGAAGGCTGGTAATAAAAACTTAACTTCGGGGAAAGTTGCTTTAATGCAATATGATGATGAAAAATTAGAAGTAATCGCCACAAAAGAACAAGAGGTAAAAGAAAAGGTAGAAGAATTGATAGGTTTAGATGATAAGCAATTTTGTCAAATAATTATCTTACCTCAAGGAAAATTTAAAGAGTTCTTATTATCGAAATCGAGTGAGAAAAAAGAAACTTTGAGATCGTTATTTAATACTTATTTCTATCAAAAATTCGTGGATCAATTACAAGAACAAGCCAAAAAATTGGATAGTTCACATAAGCAAAAAGAAAAAGAGTTGATTACTAGATTTGAACAGTTTGATATTGAGGAAGAATTTACAAAGTTTGAATATTTAAAAGACGAAAATTTTGAAGAAATACTAGGTATTATTAACTCACAAGAAGAAACAATAAAAAATGAGAAAAAAGAATTATTAAAATTAGAACGTAGTTTTTCTAAAGAAAAAGAGAAATTTATAGAATTAAGTAAGCTCAATGATAAATTTACTCAACTTAAAAATAACAAGTTAGAACTAGAAGAATTAAGTAAAAAAGAAGATTATTATAGTAAACTTCAATTAGAAGTAGAGAAGTTAAAAGAGTTACAAAAGAGTAAAGATAAGATTATAGAGTACGCTTCTTTATTAACTAAGAAAATGCAGTTGAAGAAACTTGAAGAAGCTTTATTAAATGAGGAAGATAAATACAAATTAGATTTAGATACTAATAAGAAATTAGCATTAGAATTAAATGCACAAAAAACTGATATAGAAGAACTTAGAAAGGAAACTATTGATTATAAGTTTTTCTATAATAATTTTGATGAAATAGCTTCTGCTAAAACTAATATTGAAATATATAGTAAAAAATTAAAAGAGCTTATTTTGAAAAAAGAAACTTTTAGTGAATTAGAATCTAACATAAAAGATGAAAAAGAAGGTCATTTAGAACTTAACGAGGAAAAGAATATACTAGAAAGCGGTATAGGTAAGTTAAAATTAGAAATTTTAAAGAAAGAGCAAGAAGTTGAAAAGTTAGAAGAATACAACAATAGGTTATTGGAATTAAACGAAAAAAAATCAAAACTTGATTCAGATAAAAAACAATTAGAAGACTTGAGAATAGATAAGGAAAAACTGGAGAAAGAGTTCTTATTGTTAAATAAAAATAAAGAACAAGAAATTTTAAATAATTTTCTATTGAAATTGCATGAGGGGGATGATTGTCCTTTATGTAAACAAAAAATTGAACACTTACCAGAAATCCCTAACTTAGTTGTGATTGATAATAATATAGAAAATTCACTTCAAAAAATTAATAAGGATATAATTCAACTAGAAACTCTTATTGAAAAAAATGAAGAAGATATAGAACAATTAAGTAAGCTTTTAAAAAATCAAGAAGAGAGTATAAACTTTAAATCTAAGGAAGAACTTTACCAATTAGAAGGTGAATTAAAGGATGAAAATACTAAATTAACTGATATTAGTAAAGCAATCAAAGTATCCGAGGATAAGATTAAGGGACTTGCTCAAGAAATAGAAGAACTTTCAGAGTTATTTAAAAATGAAGATGATATTAAACAAAAACATCTAGAAGCAAAAAGTAAAATCGAACAATTTGAAAAAAATGTGAAAGTAGAGTTAGATGAATTTGCAGGTTATTATGAGAAAATACAATCACAGGTTGAAGAGTTCGATAATACCTACAACCTTCTACAAAATAATAGTAATGAACTATTGGTGAGAAAAATGAAACTAGAAACAGAACAGAAAAATAATAAGACGAATTTACTGGAAGTTAGTAAAAGAATAGAAAATATTGTTGATAGTTTCACTAATTCTAAGCTTAATAAGTATTACGTAACCTTAGAAATGGCAGAAGAAGATATCGAGAAATTGAATGATTTAGAAGACTATGAATCTCAGATTAATAAATTTGAAGATACTAAGAAAATTATAGTAAACTCAATAGAAAAACTTGAAGAAGAGCTAAAAGAGTTAAATCAACCAGATTTAGAAGAAGAGCAACAGAAACTACAAGATATTGAATCTCAAGTCAATGATTTTATAGAAAAAGTTGCAATTCTTAATACAAGATTAGAAAATAATAAGAAATTATATAAAAAAATTCATAGTGAGTATATTGAACTTTTAGAATCATCTAAAGAGATAAGAGAAATCATAGCATTTAGTGATGTTGTCAGCGGAAAAACTGAAAATAGAAAATCATTAGAAACGTACGTTCAAGGATATTATCTAGACTTGATTTTAGTTGCGGGAACTAAAAGATTATTGCAGATGACAAATGACAGATATAGATTCATTAGACGTGATGAAAAATCAAAAGGTGGAGGACTTCAAGGATTAGAGATAGAAATACATGATATTTATCTAAATAGTACTCGTATTATTAGCTCTCTTTCTGGAGGAGAATTATTCTTAGCTTCTTTAGCTCTCGCTTTAGGGTTAGCCGAAGTTATTCAAAATGAAAGCGGGGGAATATCACTTGAAACTATCTTTATCGATGAAGGATTTGGATCATTAGATGCTGAAACACTTGATATTGCACTAACAACGCTAATAGATTTACAATCATACGGAAGAAATATCGGTATTATTTCACATGTCAGTGAGCTAAAAGAAAGAATTAGACCGAAGGTAGAAGTCTATTCTAAAGATAATTATGCGAAGATTAAAATGACTGGAATATAAGGTGATATAAAAAGAAAGGAGAAAACATGAACTTAGAATTATTAATTGGTCCAAGTGGTGTAGGGAAAACGAACTACATATTAAATGATATTGAGTTAAATAGAGATAACCATAAAATAATTGTATTAACTCCGGAACAGAACAGTTTTAATTTTGAAAAAATGTTATGTGATAAATTCGGTGGTACTTTTAATATTGATGTTATGAATTTCTCAAGCCTAACTAGAAGACTATCAAAACAATTGGGAATGGATAATCTTAGTAGATTAGGAGATAATATTAAGCCATTTTACTTTTATAAAGCTGCCAAGAACTTAGAAAGTAGTGGGAATTTTTTAGTTAAAAGAATTATACAAGATGTTAATTTTATAGAAGTTGTAGAAGAAATTATAAATGAATTAAAAGAGTATAAGGTGAGTATTAATTTATTAGAGGAGTATTTAGAGAAAAATACTAATCTTGAAAGTAGTCATAGAGAAAAATTAGAAGCTATTTTAGAAATATATGTTGAATATTCGAGATTATTAAAAGAACAGGGGACTTTTGATAAAGTAGATTATATAAATGAATTATTATTGTATCTAGAATACATAGATTTAAGTGATTATATTTTTTATGTAGATGCTTATTACAACTTCACAGCGCAGGAATATTATTATATTGAAAAACTTGCTCAAAAATCTAAAAAGTTAATAATTAGTGTTATAAGTGATGCAAATAGATATTTTAATTTTGATTTATCGCAATTACTCCAAGGTTACGAACTAGAAAAGATGAAATATAATGATTTTTATCTATCTGATTTATATAGTGAAGAGAAATATAAGCTTGATATTTTTAGAAAATCTCATGAGATTGTTGCTAGTATGAATGAAATAGTGAAAAATAATAAAGATGTGAATTTTTCTGTAGTAGCATTTGTAAAAAAAGAAGAGATAAATACTCTGAAATTTAAAATAAAAGATAATAATGTAGAGGAATATGAAGTTCTAGAAACTCATAGAGGTCGCTTCAATGGGATTTCTAATGATGTTCTTGCTGATAAATATTATAAAAACTTCACAGCACAGTATGAGATTGATGATAGTATTGAGATTATATGTGCAAAAAATAAGGAGTTAGAGGTTAAACAAATTGCTCGTGAGATTGTGAAACTAAATCATAATAATATTAACCAAAATGAAATAGCAATTCTTTATCGTGATAATACATACGAAAATTATTTAAATATTTTTAAAGATTATAATTTAGAGGTTCATTTGGATAAAAATATTGAAACTAGCAATCATCGTTTAGTTAAGTTTATACAAGAAACACTATATTTTGATGAAGGTAGTTTTAAAACTAGATTATTAAATTTACTGAAAACTAGGTTAACGAATTTTGAGAATATTTATCGTCAAAAAGCTATTGCACATGTTTTACTAGGAGATTCAAATATTGATGAAAAACAACTAGAAAACGATATTGCAGAGTTAGATGAAACAGTAATAAAGGATAAATTTGCAACTAGTAATTTAGTAAAAAATCTTGGAAGAAAATATGGATATAGCGATTTATTAGAAAAAGTTAGGGTAATTTCAATAGATGATCTTGAAAATATATTAAATGAAAAATTGGTAAATACGCATGGTGATATTTTAAAAGATTACTTTATTGAAGAGACGATAAAATATAAGACTGAACAACTTGAAATTTGTAGACAAGTTTTATTAGAACTTATTAATAAGGTTTCAGAAGTTCCAGCTAAGAACAATCTTCAGGCTAAGAGATATATAAAAAAATTAGTGGATGTTTTTGACCATTGCAAGATTAAAATGTATCTTGATAAAGAAGATGGTGAGTATGATAATATAGAAGAGCTGAAAATTGATAGTATAGATAGACAGGTTTATAAAAAGATTCTTGAATATATTAATGATATAAATGAGAACTTTGGTAGTGAAAAGTTTGAATATAAAAAATTTGTATCTCTATTTAATACTGGATTAACATCTATTAAGTATCGTTCAATACCAGAAATAAATAATTCTATTATTATGTCTACTATGGATTTAGCAAAAGTAGAAAATAAAAAAGTTGTTTTTGTCTTAGGATTTAATAAAGATGTGTTGCCAGTATCTAAGAGTTCGGGATTAATAGATGATAAAGATAAAGAAAGATTAATTAACGATAATATCTTTTTATCACCGACAAAAGAAGCGGCGCTTATAGATGAAGAGTTTGTAGCTTATATTGCTATGACAAGAGCTCAAGAAAAAACATATATAAGTTACAACTTACTTGATAAAAGTTTTAAAGAAAATTTTGCATCTCCATACTTGAATACAGTGAAATCTCTATTCCCAGAATTAGAAGAAAAGCAAACTTCAAAAATTTTAGAGTTTTCTATTGCTGATTATAATTACTATTTAGAAAATATTTCAGAGATAGTTTCATCTAAGGAATTTAATTATTTATTCGCAAAAATTTATCGCAGATTTATGGAAGTGAAAGATAGTAAGACAAGCGAAGTTGAGGTTTTAGTTGAACTTATGATTAAGTTTTTAGAACAGTATCAACTTACATCAGTAAATGAAAATTATGAGAATTATGAAGTTCTTGATGAATTAAATGACAGAGTATTTTTCTCTAATGATACTAGTATTAAAAATTACTTATCTAAAATAATTAGAGATTATAAGTTTGAGCTTAATCGTGGATACATTGATGAATTTTTAGAAGTTAAGAAAGATAGTTTTTCTAAGTTTAGTATTTCAAAAATTTCTGATTTTGAAAGAAATCCATATCAATTCTTTGTTAAACGAGTACTTGGCATTGCTGAAGAAAGGGATATTGATATAGACAGTCTTGTTACCGGGAAATTCTTTCACGCAGTAATGTCAGAAAAGAGAATTACTAATTTTATAGCTGAATGTGGAAATAAATTTGATATAGACATGCTAAAAGATGAAGATATTATAAAGAGATTTAATATTAAAGAAATCTTGAATGATGTTATTTATTCAAGTGATAATAAAGATATATTAGAAGCCTTGCAGTTGATAGAATTATTAAACACTCATAAGTATATTTTTAATAATATGATTCTAAGACTTGAACTAGCCGTAGCAATAGAAATAAAATATTTTGCTTTAACGAGATTTATGCCAACGTTCTTAGAAAGACAATTTAGTCTGGAAATTGTAGACAATGTTATTACATGTGAAAATGAAGAGACTGGTGAAATTAATAAGAAAGAACTGAAACAGAAATATAATATACCACCAATTAAATTTACAGGGGTAATTGATAGGGTTGATGTAAATGGAAAAAATATTTCAATAATAGATTATAAGAGTAGTCAAAGCGATTTTTCTTTAGACAGTTTAGAATTAGGATTTATTTCTCAAATTTTGACTTATGCATTGGCATGTGAAATGATGTTTGGTAAAAATTCAGAAGATATCTTAGGAATATTTTATAGAGAAATAGCAAAATTAGGAAAAGATTTAAAGACATACAGATTAAGAGGGTTAGCTAATAGTGATCTAATATTAGATGATGAATTTTATGAAAAAGCACCGGATATTATGTATGTTAGAACAACGAAAGCTAAAAAGATTCACGGAGCGGATAGTCATAAAGCGTTCACGAGTCCTGAACTTGAAAAATTAGTTAATAAGAATCTAGATAACATAATGAAATTATTAGAGAAAATCATTGCATTTGATTTTTCTTTGGATAATTATGAAATTGATAATCAGTATTGCACAGAAAAACAAACTTTATTTAATTTTGCAAGTAATTGTGATACTCGTTTGAACTACAGGGAAATCGTTGAACTTAAGCCGAAAGAATTAAAAGAAAAGATACTTAATGACTTAAGATAATCCCGTTTTAGAAAAATTTTATGAAAATTGATTTGTTGTTTTGAAAATAAAAAGCAACAAATCAATTTTTTTTTATAATTTTTTCTATTTTTTAATCACATTTGACAAGTTTTATATTATAATAGTATATGGAATATAATGTCAGCTTTTAAATCAAATTATTTGTATTGATTAACTTGAGTTGAAATATGTTAACGAATAGATATAGAGGCAAGGATAAAATAAATATGAAATTAACTTTTTTTGAAAAACTAGAACAGTTTAAAAACAGTTCTAAAGAAGTATATATTAATAATATATATCAGAATGAAAATTTAACGTATAAAAATTTAATAGAGTATTCAGATAGACTTGCGTCTTATCTTGAAGAAAAACTAGGAGAAGATAAAAATCCTATAGTAGTGTATGGACATAAACATCCATTTATGTTAGTGTACTTTTTAGCGTGTGTAAAATCAGGAAGAGCATTCTGTCCAGTAGATATAAACACACCAAAAGAAAGAGTAGAAGAGATAGTAGAAACAACAGACTCAAAAGTAGTACTAGTCACAGAAGAAATAGAACTATCAATAGAAATGCTTGATGTAGAGTTAGCTAAAGAAATAATCTCAAGTAATCAAAACTCTATTTCAAAAGAAAACTACGTAAAAGATGAAGATATATTCTATATAATTTTCACGTCAGGAAGTACGGGAAAACCAAAAGGAGTATGTATTACATATAACAACCTAAATAACTTTTTACACTGGTACACAGGGTACTATGATGAAAAAGAAGAATTAGTATTTTTAGGACATCCACCGTTCTCATTTGATCTATCGGTAATGTCATTATGGCCAAGTATTTATCTAGGAGCTACTTTGGTACAAATAGATAGAAAACACCAAGAGAACTTCAAAGTAATGTTCGAAGAACTAAATAAATCAAATGCAACGATATGGATTTCAACACCATCATTTATAGAAATGTGTTTTATAGATAAAAACTTCAATCAAAACCTAATGCCGAAGGTAAAACAATTCGTCTTTTGTGGAGAAAAACTATTCAGCACAACGGTAGAAAAAATTCATAAAAACTTTGAAAATGCACAGGTAATAAATACTTATGGACCAACAGAATCAACAGTAATGGTCACATGGGTAGAAATAACAAAAGAAGTGAATAAAAAATACTACGAGAACCTCCCAGTTGGAGAAGTAAAATGGGGAACAAAAGTACACCTAGCAAATCCAGATGAAGAAAACAAAGGTGAAATAGTAATCACAGGAAACACAGTAGCAAAAGGATACTTCAAAAATGACGCTATAACAAATGAAAAATTTGGTCTAGGAGAAGTAGACGGAAAAGAAGAAAGAAGTTACCTAACAGGAGACCTAGGATACTTCAAAGGCGGTATGCTATTTTGTGAAGGGCGCATAGACTTTCAAGTAAAACTACATGGTCACAGAATAGAACTTGAAGATATAGATAATAATCTACTTAAAAATAAAAAAATACGCCAAGCAGCGACAGTGCCAAGCTACGAAGATGGAAAAGTAAAAGCATTGACATCATTTGTAGTATACAACGAAGAAATAGAAAAACGCTTCGAAGTAACAAAACAAATAAAACAAGAACTAAAAAAATTAGTGCCAGAATACATGATACCGAAAAAAATAGTATTCCTAGAAGAAATGCCATTAAATAACAATGGAAAAATAGATAAGAAAAAGTTAAAGGAGTTAGTATAGAATGAGCTACTTTGACGGAAATGAATTTTTCTTTTTCTTAGCTATAGCACTAATCATAGGATTTATAATAAACTATCTAGGTAAAAAAATAGAATATTATATATTGGCATTATCAGTAATATTTGCCATAGCGGTATATGGTAAAAGTACGATAATGTTAGCGTACCTAGTAGGTTTCATCCTATATGAATACATATTAGTATTAATAGCCCAAAAAACAGAAAGCAAGAAATACTTAAAAATCTTAGTAGTACTATCAATATTACCACTAGTAATAAACAAAGTATTCGCAATTACTCACCTACATTTATTAGCCTTTATAGGAATATCGTATATGTCATTTAAGACAATACAAATTATGATAGAAATCTCAGATGGGTTAATAAAAGAAAAAATTAGTGCTGTAGAATACATACAATTCTTATTATTCTTTCCAACTGTAAGCGCAGGTCCGATAGATAGAAGTAGAAGATTCATGAGCGAAATGAAAGAAAGAATGCCGAGGATAGAGTACTTAGAATTAGCTGGAGAAGGAGTCTACAGACTAATATTAGGGTTACTATATAAAATAGTATTCTCGACATTAAGCTACCATTATTTAGTAGGTTTAACAAACCATGGCACATTTGTCTATTCTATGAAATACATGTATTTATATACATTGTACCTATTCTTTGACTTTGCCGGATACAGTTTAATGGCGGTGGGGAGCAGTAACATCTTAGGAATAAGAACACCGATGAACTTCGACAAACCATTCCTAAGTATAGACATAAAAGACTTCTGGAATAGATGGCACATAACACTATCAACGTGGCTTAGAGACTTCATATTCTCAAGAGTCTTTATGGAAGCAACAAAGAAAAAGAGATTCAAGAAAAGACTAAATACAGCAATGTATGCCTACATGGTAAACATGGTTCTTATGGGATTTTGGCATGGTTTAACAATAAGCTATATAGTATATGGATTCTACCATGGAATACTTATGGCAGGATTTGAGTACTATCAAAAGAAAAGTAAATTTTACAAAAAGAATAAAAATGAAACATGGTACAAAGTACTTAGTTGGTTCATAACGATTAACTTAGTAATAATAGGTTTATATATCTTCTCAGGAGAACCGTATAAACTAATAAGCCATGTACTAAAAAAATAATAAAGAGTTAGGAGAACAAGCATGATAAAAGAGCAAGTATTAGAAATGTTAGAAGAAATCTGTGAAGACGAAGTAGTAAGAGAAAATTTAGACATAAACATGAAAGAAGAAGGACTAATGGACTCTTTAGCTTTCGTAGAAATGTTAGTGAAAATCGAAGAAATTTTCGGATTAAGCATAGCTCCAACAGAAGTAACATACGAAGAAATCGATACGCCAAATAAAGTAATTTCATATATAGAAAATAGGAAATAAAATCATGATAAGATTAAAAGCATTTTTAATATCAATAGTATTGGTATTAATTACACTTGTAATTTTAGACATGACCCTTCTAAAGAAGATTGAAACTTATTATAAAGTCAATGATAATAGCGTTAGATACAGTACCTCTTTTGAAAAGTACAAAAGTAGGGATATAATAGTCGAAAATATGACTCCGAGAACACTTTTACTTTTGGGGTCTTCAGAGTTAACTACAACGATTAATGAAAATTATCATCCTAAGAAAATATTTAATTATGAAGATTTTAATATTATGCAAGTAGGGGTAGGAAATTCTCAAAACATTATTCATGCAGCAACTATAGGTTCTATAGGTAATGATGTGAGGAATAATGAGATAGTAATGATTCAATCTATTCAGTGGTTTGATAATAAGAATGGTATTTTAAAGGATGCATTTCTATCTAGAATTTCTAGTGAGCATGTTTACAATACTATGAGAAATGATAAAATAAGCTATCAAACAAAAGAAAGGTTTATAAATAGAGTTATAGAACTTTCAGCTTCTAACAAAGAATTAAACAAAAAATATAAGAGTTATAAACGATACTTCTTGAATGGAAAAGGAAATAAATTTACAGAAGAATTTATAAAATTAGATAATTATTTTTATGTTTTAAAAACTAAATTGAATTTTTATAAAAATAAAGGTAAAGAAAATTATCCAGTTAGTGGTGAAAATACTCCAAATTATAATTGGGAAGAATTAGATAAACAGGTAATCGAAGAAGCTAAAGACCGAACTAATAATAATGATTATCAGATTGACAATACGTACTATGATAAATATATAAGAGCTAAGTACGATCAGTTAAAAAATATTTCAAAGAATACAAAATATGATGATTCTGAGGAATATGAGGATTTAGACATACTATTATCTATCGTAAAGGATTTGGATTTAAATATTAAGTTTGCTATTCTTCCTGCTCACGGGAAGTGGAGTGATTATACTGGAATAGGTAGTGAGAAAAGACAAGTTGCCTATAATAAATTAAAAGAAATTGCCAAAAAGAATAACATAGAAGTAATGGATTATTCAAGTAAAGAATATGAAGACTATTATATGTATGATGCAATGCATGTAGGTTGGAGAGGATGGATTGATTTTGAAAGAGATCTTTACAAACTTAAAAAGTAAATTAAGCTATAAACAAAGACTAACACTATGGATATTATTCTTTTATGCAGTAATAATGGGAATAATAATATATTGTTTTGTGACTGATTTTTCGAATGTCCAAGAATATGTATATAGTGAATTTTAGTATATAGGAACGGATTACCATGTGGTAGTTCGTTTTTTTATATTATGTTAAATATGAACATTACACTAGTATATAAATAATCAATTAAAATTAGTTTTCAGAAAAATCATGAAAAATTACACTCAATTAATTGATTTTATAAGAGAAATAAGGTAGAATTATAGCTATAATAATTTAAAAGGAAAATATTAATGAATAGAGATGCGTATTTTTATTTAGAAATGAAAGAGCATGAGTTAAAAGTTCCATATACGGGAAAAAATCGTCGTATAAGAGTACTTTTACCAAAAGGTTATGCTCAAGATGAACATAAACACTATCCTGTAGTGTATATGAATGATGGACAAAATGTTTTTTATAGTGGCGAATCGTTTAGCGGACACTCGTGGAAAGTTATACCAGCGATTAAGAGAAATCCTGATATGCCAAAAATGATAATAGTTGGAATTGATAATGATAATGAGGGAAGAATGAATGAATATGCACCTTGGAAGTTTTCAAGTTTACCGATATTAAATTTTGGTCTGACATTAGGTGGATTAGGTTCTGAGTATGCTGATTTCTTTGTAAATGTAGTTAAACCATTTATAGATAGTACTTATCGAACTAAACCACAACGTGAATATACGGCGATGATTGGTAGTTCTTTAGGGGCTAATATATCGCAATATATTGGTTTAGAACATAAAGATGTCGTAGGATGTCTTGGGGTATTTTCATCTGCAAATTGGTTGAATAAACGGGAATTTGATAGATTTATTTCAAAACATAAGGTCTCAGATCAAAGAGTGTATATCGAAGTTGGAACGAACGAGGGAGATGATACAGATAAGCAATTGGCAAATGGTAACTTAAAACAGTTATATATTGATGCAAGTTTAGATTATTATCGTCAGCTAATTGATGCTGGTTTATCTACAAGTGAGTTGAAATTAAATGTTGTAGCTAATGGTGAACACAGTGAGGAGTGTTGGGCTAAATATTTACCAGAGTGTTTAAGGTTTATAAGTGAAAACTGGTAATAATGTTTTTAGAAAATGGAGGTTTTTAGATTGAATATAGAGAATTTAAGTCATTATAGTGGAAATTTAGGAAGAGAAATGGTTCTTAATAGGTATGGTCATGCGGGATTACCGATTGTTGTGTTTCCGTCATCGGGTGGAACACACAATGAGTATTATGATTTTGGAATGATTCATGCTTGTGAAAGTTTTATAAATGAAGGAAAAGTACAATTTTTCACATTATCTAGTATCGATAGTGAATCGTGGTTATGTGACTGGAAAAATGGTCATGACAGAGCGTTAGCTCATACACAGTATGAAAAGTATGTTATTGAAGAAGCTATTCCATTTATTAAACATAAAACAGGTTGGTTTGGACAAATGATGGCTACTGGTTGCAGTATGGGAGGATATCACTCGTTTAATATTTTCCTACAACATCCGGACGTATTTGGAAAAGTAATTTCACTTAGTGGAGTTTATGATGCTAGATTTTTCGTAGGTGAATATGGAAATGATGAGTTAATATATAGAAATTCACCTAGTGATAATATTTGGAATCAAAATGATGGGTGGTTTATTGACCACTATAGAAACGCTGATATTATTGTATGCACAGGGCTAGGTCCATGGGAACAAGATGGATTACCATCATTTTACAGTTTGAAAAGAGCATTTGAAGAAAAGAATATTTCAGCATGGTTTGATGTTTGGGGCGAAGATGTTGCTCATGACTGGCCTTGGTGGAGAATTCAAATGCCATACTTTTTAGATAAGTTAAATTTATAATAAAGTTAAGAGGAGACAAAGATTTATGAATTACATAGTTATATCACCATATTACCCACACAATTTTCAAAAATTTTCTATTGAGTTAAAAAATCAAGGTATTAATGTACTTGGAATCGGTGAAGAGCCATACGAACAGTTAGATCAAAGACTTAAAGAAGCATTAACTGAGTATTTTAGAGTAAATAGTCTTGATGATGTTGATGAAGTAAAACGTGCTGTTGCATTCTTATATCACAAACATGGGCACATTGATAGAATAGAATCACAAAATGAGCACTGGATGGAATTAGATGCAGCTTTACGTACACAATTTAATGTGTTCGGTTTAAAAGAGCACGATCTTAAAAAGACAAAACATAAATCAGAGATGAAAAAATACTTCGAAAAAGCAGGAGTTCCTGTAGTACCAGGTTTCTTAGTGAAAAAAGAAGGCGATATCGAAAAAGGTGTGAAGAAATTAAAATTACCGTTAATAGCTAAGCCAGATAATGGAGTAGGAGCATCAGCAACTTATAAACTTAAAGATAAGAAAGATGTAGAAAACTTCAAAAAAGAATGGGATGGTACAACACGTTATTTCTTAGAACCTTTCGTTGATAATTCTGATATTGTAACTTTTGATGGATTAGTAGATGCTAAAGGGAATATTGTATTTTATACAAGTATTGTATACTATCACACTCCATTAGATTTATTGAATAATAATACGCTAGATTGGGTTTATTATATCGATAAGGATTTAGATCCAAAATTAGTAGAATATGGTAAAAATGCAGTAAAAGCATTTGGTATGAAAGAAAGATTCTTCCATATTGAATTTTTCAAAACTAAAGATGATTATATAGCAATCGAGTATAATAACCGTCCAGCGGGAGCTTTTGCAGTAGACGTATATAACTTTGCACATTCAACAGATTATTTTAGAGTTTATGCTGAAGTTGCTAATGGAACATTCAATGGATTAAATATTGATGAAAAATATGGATTAGCTTCAACACGTCGTGATTATAAAGATTATGTATATTCAGATGAAGATATTAGAAATAAATATCAAGATAAATTAAAAGCTGTTTTAAGAATGCCTGAAGCTTTTGCTGAATTACAAGGTAATACAATGTATGTTCTTGTTGCTGATACTCTTGAAGAAATGAAAGAGATGGAAAGATTCGTAGGAAAGTTAAAATAAATTTATAGTAAAGTAGGACTGTCCCAAAAGTCCTAAATTTTAACAAAGTGTATATGAGAACTCATAGACGCAGTGGTTTATTGATATCTAAATTTGCTTTATAAAAGCTTTTTAGATGTCTAATAAACTTTGCGGGAGTGACTTGAAAATTGCGATTTTTGAGCACTCCCGTATTTCTTTTATTTTTCCCCAGAGAATAGTGTGTGGTAATCTGTTTAAGTTAGTTTGATAACGTGTACATTTCTTGAATTACTAAAAGAAGTGTGTTAAGATTTAAATGAAAATTATAAAAGGAGAATGGCATGAAAATATCTAAGGAACATTTAGAATTATTAGCAGAAAACTTTCAGAGTATAGATGAAACAACTAAGGAAATAATTAATTTAGAGGCTATATTAACGCTTCCTAAGGGGACAGAACATTTTTTAAGTGATATTCATGGAGAATATGAAGCATTTGATCATATTTTAAGAAATGGTTCGGGTATTATTAAAGAAAAACTTAAAGAAGTGTTTGGTAATAGACTTCCTAGAAAAGATTTAAATCTTTTAGCTACTATTATTTATTATCCAGAAGAAAAACTAAGTCTTATAAGAAAAGAATATGATATATGTGATTATAAAGAGTTTCAAAAGATTACCCTTCTTCGTCTATTAGAGGTAACGCAAGTAGCAGCAAGAAAGTACACGAGATCAAAAGTTAGAAAAATTTTACCAAAAGATTTTAAGTATATTATTGATGAGTTACTTTATAAAATGCAAAGTAGTGATAAGAGTGATTATTATGATAAAATTCTTGAGAATATCATTGAATTAGGTGCGGGTGATAAGTTTATCATTGAATTATCATTAAGTATTCATAAGTTAACAATCGATCACTTGCATATAGTTGGGGATATTTATGATAGAGGTCCTTTTCCGGATAAAATAATGGATAGACTATTAGATTATCATTCTGTAGATATTCAATGGGGAAATCATGATATGTTATGGATAGGTGCTTATCTTGGAGATAGAATATCATTAGCAAATGTAATCAGAATATGTGCAAGATATGATAACTTAGATATTATAGAAGATAGATATGGAATTCCTATTAGAAATTTATTAAACTTTAGTGAAAAGTATTATAAAGATGATGACTGTAAAGAATTTCTACCAAAGCTTTCTAAAGATGATGAGTTAAAATATAGTGAGCATGAAATTATGCAGATAGCTAGAATGCATAAGGCTATGGCAATAATTCAATTCAAATTAGAAAAACAGATTATTGATAAACATCCTGAGTTTGATTTGGAATCAAGAGCATTATTAGATAAAATTGACTTTGAAAAAGAAACTGTAAAAATTTATGGTAAAGAATATCCATTAACGTCATGTAATTTCCCAACAGTTGATAAAGAAAATCCATATTTATTAACGGATGAAGAAGAAAAGATTATTAATAGATTAAAAGAATCATTTATAGCAAGTGAAAAATTAAAAAAACATGTTGAATTATTTATTAATAAAGGTGGCATGTATTGCTGCTATAATGGGAATCTACTTCTTCATGGTTGTATGCCAGTCGATGAGGATGGAAACTTCCAGGAATTTTCTTATGGAGGAAAGAAATATGCAGGTAAGAAGCTACTAGACTTTTTCGATAAAAAAATTCGTAGCATATTTTATTGTGGTTGTAGAGAAGATAATGGGTTGTTCTTTTACTTATGGCAAGGAAGATATTCTCCATTATTTGGTAAATGTGATATGACAACGTTCGAAAGATATTTTATAGAGGATAAATCTACTCATGAAGAAGTAAAAAATGCGTATTATAAACTTAGAGATGATGAAGAGTTTTGCATTAAGTTATTAAATGAGTTTGGTTTAACTAGTGAAGGTCACATTATAAATGGGCATACTCCTGTTAAGGAAACAAAGGGAGAAAATCCAATAAAAGCTAATGGTAGAACGATTGTTATTGATGGTGGAATGTCTAGAGCTTATCATAAAACAACAGGTCATGGTGGTTATACTTTGACTTATAATTCTTATGGTTTACAAATAATGAGTCATGATATATTCCAAAGTAAAGAAGAGTCAATCAAAAACGAGACAGATATTATTTCAACTAAGAGAGTTGTAGATAAATTATGTCGAAAAAAAGTAGCTGACACAGATAGCGGTGCAAGAATAAAAAAACAAATTGAATTACTAAAAATTTTATTAGAAGAATATCGCCAAGGGGCAATTTGTGAAAGATATTAGTTAATATAAATTGATATTCTGACTTTCTATGTATTTAAGGGGGAGAGATATGATGAAGATTCTATTAAGTATACTAGAAATTTTAATGCTAATAGGAATAATAACAAACTATAAACTATTGAAAAAAAGAAAAGAAGAAAAAGAGAAGACTGATTAATTATTGCTTATCTAATTGATAAAAGAAAATATTTCTTGTCAGTATTATAAAATCAAGTGGACTGAGTAAAAAGTCCTAAATTTTAACATGGTTTATATAAAAACTCATAGACGCAGAGGTTTATTGATATCTAAATTCGTTTTATAAAAGCTTTTTAGATATCTAATAAACTTTGTAGGGGTGACTCGACAAAATTGATTTCTACGAAATCACGATTTTTGAGTCACTCCCAATAATTCAAGTGAATTTTTAGAAAAATTAAAATTTTTATTGACAACTATAAAAAAGTATATTATACTAATAAACAGTTAATTGAATATGTACCTCACAAAGTAAGTGAGGTAGAGGTTGCGATTTTTATCAGTAAGGTAATTGAAAGTGTAGGACTTGATGATATTACTTGAAAGGAAACGTCGCCGAAACAATATTAATCCTATGTTAATATTGTTGGGGCTATACTGAACTAAGTATAGAACTGTCATAGTCGTGAGGCTATGTTGCGCTACTAATATCTTGTTTTGGAGAGATAATGTGAAGTATAACTCCGTGCAAATATGGTAGAAGGTTATGCTTTTTTATTTTTATCAAGGAGGTTTTTATTATGACAAACAACAGCAATAACAATAATGCAACAGAAGTAAAAAGAAATTTACGATCACGTCATATTAGTATGATTGCTATCGGAGGATGTATTGGTAGTGGATTATTCATGACAAGTGGTCAAGCAATTCAAAGTGCGGGACCTGGGGGAGCTATTGTAGCGTATCTATGTATCGGGCTTATGGTATATTTCTTAATGACATCATTAGGGGAAATGGCAACATATCTTCCTACATCAGGGTCATTTAGTACATATGCTACACGTTATGTGGATCCTTCATTAGGATTTGCTTTAGGATGGAACTATTGGTTTAACTGGGTAATTACAGTAGCAGCTGACGTAGAATTATCTGCATTAGCTATTAGTTACTGGGAGCCTATGCGAGTACTTCCTCACTGGGCTTGGAGCTTATTATTCCTAGTTATTATTATCGCTTTAAACTCACTAAGTGTTAAAGTTTATGGTGAAAGTGAATATTGGTTTGCACTTATTAAAGTAGTGGTAGTTATTATCTTCTTAGTAGTAGGATGCCTAACTATCTTTGGTATTTTAGGTGGTGAATACATTGGATTCAAAAACTTAACAATCGGTGATGCACCATTTATCGGTGAAGATTCTTCATTATCAGGACAAATCCTTGCAACTCTTGGAGTATTCTTAATCGCTGGATATTCATTCCAAGGTACTGAGTTAATCGGTATTACAGCTGGAGAAAGTGAAAACCCAGAGAAAAGTATTCCAAAAGCTGTAAAACAAGTATTCTGGAGAATTTTAATTTTCTACGTGCTAGCTATCTTAGTAATCGGATTATTAATTCCTTATACTTCACCAGATTTATTAGGAGCTGCAAGTGCTGAAGAAATTGCTAAATCACCATTTACAATTGTCTTCAAAAATGCAGGATTTGCTTTAGCAGCAAGTGTAATGAACGCAGTAATCTTAACATCAATCCTATCAGCTGGTAACTCTGGTATGTATGCATCAACAAGAATGCTTTATGCTATGAGTAAAGAAAAATTAGCTTATCCAATATTTGGACGTGTAACAAAATACGGAACACCAGTTATCTCATTAATCGCAACTGCTGTAGTAGTATTCTTAATCTTCTTAATCCAACTTACAAATGCTAATGCTTATACTTATATCGTAGCAGCGAGTGGATTAACAGGATTTATCGCATGGTTAGGTATTGCATTAAGTCACTATAGATTCAGAAGAGCATTTATTGCTCAAGGTAGAGATTTAAATGACCTTAAATATAGAGCAAAATGGTTCCCAGTAGGTCCAATTATCGCTTTAGTATTATGTATCATCGTTATTATCGGTCAAGACACAGAGCTTATTACTAAAGGAGTGGTTAACTGGAGTGGAATGTTAACAACATACATGGGAGTTCCAATCTTCTTATTCTTCTATCTATATCACAAAATTAGATATAAAACAAAAATGATACCTTTAGATAAAGTTGACTTATCTCAAGATGTAGATGTAAAATAATAAAAAATTTAATCCTAGTTCGAATTCGAACTAGGATTTTTTGGGAGTGACTCAAAAATCGTGATTTAGGAGAAACAAGATTTTGTTGAGTCATCCCCGCACAGTTTATTAGATATCTAAAAAGCTTTAATAAAGCGAATTTAGATATCAATAAACCACTGCGTCTATGAGTTATCATATGAACTTTGTTACATTTTAGGACTTTTGGATAAGCACTTTTTTGATGAACCTATAAATAAAGATGTAGAAGTAGTTTGAATTTTAAATTTATAGGTAGTGAAGATTTGATATAAATACTTAAAATTTGAAATATTATAGTTGAATTACAGGAAATTTTCTCGATTTTATGGTAAAATGAAGGGTAGATTAAATTTAGAAAGAGGAGGAATTTCTGTGAATCTTGAATACCCATATAGTTATCAAAATGTAGAAGATATGGCGAGTAAATATTTATCAGAGGAGCAAATTAAAATTGTAAGAAACGCTTATGAATTTGCAAAAGTTGCTCACGAAGGACAATTTAGAAAATCAGGGGAACCATATATATTACACCCAGTTCAAGTTGCAGGAATTTTAACTGAGCTTAAATTAGATTATGCAACGATTTGTGCTGGTTTCCTGCATGATGTTGTGGAAGATACTAAGTATACGTTTGATGATATTAAAGAAACATTCGGTGAAGATATAGCGGTAATAGTAGATGGAGTTACAAAACTAGATAAAGTAAAATTCCGTTCTAAAAAACAATCACAAGCAGAAAATCATAGAAAACTTTTTGTATCGATAGCGAAAGATTTACGAGTTATTTTTGTAAAACTTGCTGATAGACTTCATAATATGAGAACTATGAAGTATATGCGTGAGGAAAAACAACGTGAAATTTCTAGTGAAACACTTGAAATTTATGCACCGTTAGCTCATAGATTGGGGATAAGTTCAGTAAAATGGGAACTAGAAGACACCTCTCTTAGATATTTACATCCATCACAATATTTTTCAATAGTAGGGATGATGAAACAGAAGAGAAGTGCAAGGGAAGAGAGTATAAAAGATGCATGCTCTAGTATAACATCAATTTTAGCTGATAATAATATAAAAGCACAGGTTACTGGAAGACCAAAACATATTTATAGTATTTATAAAAAAATGGTTAAACAAAATAAAACTTTTGACCAAATATATGATCTCCTTGCGGTGCGTGTTTTAGTAGACAGTGTAGCTGACTGTTATGCAACGCTAGGACTTGTAAATAATCTTTGGGTTCCAATTCCAGGAAGAATTAAAGACTACATCGCAATGCCAAAACCGAATATGTATCAATCGCTTCATACTACGGTAATTGCACCTGATGGACAAACTTTAGAAGTTCAAATTAGGACTTATGAAATGCATGAAATTGCCGAGAAAGGGATTGCTGCACACTGGGCATATAAAGAAGGTAAGAAGGTTAATAAGAATAATAACTTTTATGAAAAATTAAATTGGTTCCAAAAAATTGCAGAAAATGATGAAACTGAAGCAACTGCCGAAAGCTTTATGGAATCATTGAAAGTAGACTTATTAAGTGATAAAATCTATGTGTTTACGCCAAATAGTGATATTATAGAATTACCAAAAGGTTCATGTATTGTTGACTTTGCATATGCAATTCACTCAGAAGTTGGTAATAAGATGGTAGGAGCTACTGTAAATGATAAAATAGAACCATTCGATTATGTGTTATCAACTGGTGAAATTTGTGATATTCGTACTAGTAAAAACTCTACAGGACCAAAACGTTCATGGCTAGAAATAGCTACATCATCACAAACTAAATCGAAAATTAAAGCATTCTTTAAAAAAGCAGCGCGTGAAGAAAATCTAGTTAAAGGTGAAATCTTGTTAAAAGATGAGATTAAAGCTAATAACTTTGATATTGATGAAGTTCTTACAGAAGAAAATATTGCAATTGCTTTAAATAAATATAAATTTGCTAATCTTGAAGAAATGTATGTTGCCATAGGATATGGAGGAATTACAGCGAATAAAGTTTTTGCAAGATTAACAGAAAAAATTAGAAAAGAAAAGATGACTCAAGCAAAAATTGAGAAACTTTTCAATGCAGAAGAAACTAAAAAAATAGTAACTGAAACAGGGGTTTATGTAAAAGGAGTAGATAATATCCTTGTAAGATTATCTAAATGTTGTCAGCCGATTCCAGGAGATGATATTGTAGGTTTTATAACAAAAGGTCGTGGTGTTACAGTTCATAGAAATAATTGTCCTAACTTAAGTGAAGAAGATAATGCAAGATTATTGGATGTTGAATGGGTTGAAAGTCTAAATGCTCGTCGCTACAGCGTTACACTACAAATTCATGCTTTTGATAGAGAACTGTTATTGCAAAACGTTCTATTAACATTGAGTGAAAGTAGAGTTGAGATTAAAAAACTTAATTCTGAATCTAAAGCTGATAAGACATGCGTTATTACGATAGGAATATATGTGAAAAATGTTAATGAATGTGATTATATGATTAAAAAATTACGACAAATTCAAGACGTATACAGCGTAGAAAGAATAGTAAAATAGGTGAATGTATGAAAATCATATTACAAAAGGTAAAAAAAGCTAGTGTTAGTGTTGATAATAAAATTGTGGGAAGTATAGATAAAGGATACTGTCTTTTAGTAGGAGTGCATAAAGAATCTACAGAGGAAGATGCGAAATACTTAGCTAAAAAAGTTGCGCAAGCTCGTTTATTTGAAGATGAAAATGACAAAATAAACCTGAGTCTTAAAGATGTTGATGGGAGTATTTTATCAGTTTCGCAGTTCACCTTATATGCTGACACGAAAAAAGGCAATAGACCTAGTTTTACGAATGCTGCTGGAGCAGAAAAAGCTAATGAATTATATGAAAAATTTAATAAATTTTTAAGAGAAGAAGGAGTAACGGTAGAAACTGGAATTTTTCAGACTATGATGGAAGTGAACATAGTTAATGATGGTCCTGTTACTATTGTTTACGAAAAACTATCAACAGGAAATTAATATGAGAATAAAAAGAAGAAACAAGAATGGAGTATTATTTTTAATATCTGTACTTTTATTAGTGTTAGTTGTAGGTGGAGTAGTTACGTATATTGGAGAAAAGATGAGCTTATCCGCTGAATCTGAAAACAATATTACTATTTCGAAAGAGATTGAACTTAGAACTGGGCCTGACGATACTTATCCTACATTAAAAAAGGTAACAGCTGGTGATAATGTAGAAATGTTAAGTAAATCAGATACTTGGTATGAAGTAAAAACGAAGGATAGTTTTGTTGGCTGGATACCGGGATGGAGTATTTTGGGAAGTGGTCAGAAAAGTCCAGAAGATCAAAATAAGGAAAAGTTAGCTTCATATTCAGTATTATTGAATCCAATTATAAAACAAGATGATAGTTCTGATTATAAAGGAGTATCTTCTAAATCTTATAATTTGAAAACAGCTAAACAGCTAAAAGAGATATTAGAAAAAGATGGAGTAAAAGCAATACTTACAAGGGAAAGTGATGAAACTTATCCTACAAAAGAAGAAATCGCAAAACTTGCCGCTGAAAACTCAGTGGAAATGTTAGTAGATATTGATACCAATAATGATAGTAATAAAGATGTTTTTGGTGTGAAGGTTTATTACTTAACGCAAGAATCAGCTATAGTTGCTAGAAGTATCGAAAAGAATCTTTCAGAACATTATATTTCAAGAGTATCATCATCAGAAAAACAGTCAACTTTTGCGCAACTAAGCGATAAACTTCCACAAGTTAAGCTGATTTCTGGTAATATCGGAAATAAAATTGATGCTGACTTACTAAATGATGAGATTGCCAATAAACAATTCATAGAATCTTTAAAAGATGGTGTTGAAGGGTATTTATACTATTTAATCAATATCGATAATTATAATGCAAAACGAAAAGAACAGTTACTTAATTTACCACAAAAAGGACTTTCTGTGCCTATGTATTATATGAAACAAGATGCATATAAAAATATAGCGTATGGTCTTGATGGTAAGAAAACGATTGAAGATAATGGTGATGCTATTGTTTCGCTAGCGATGATTGCAAAATATATCGGTAAAGATGAAGCAACTGTGGAAGAACTTGCTTCTTGGGCAGGTAATAAATACTACATCAGAAATCAAGGGACTCAACCTACGATTATTACAGCTTTCGCTGAAAAATATAATCTAAAAGTTGAACGTGTTGAAACTGATAAATTAGTAGAAAACTTGGAAGATGCACTGAAAGACAATAAACCTATACTTGTTAGACTAAAATCAGGTGTATTTGGTGATAGAGTAACATATAAAGTTATTCGAGGTTACGAAGATGATAAATTCTATATAAATGATCCGAATGACGATGATGTTAAACTTACAAGTTATAATGGTTTCACAGAAAATGATATTAAAAATAACCTAGCTCAAGCATGGGTATTTAGCAAATAGAAAAAAAGATTAATCTAGAAAAATTCTAGGTTAATCTTTTTTATTGAAATAATTAAATTATCTATTGACTTAAAGATTAAAATAAAATATAATAGTTAACGTGGTTAACTAATTAGTTAACGTTGTGAACTAAGTGATTAAAATAGAAGGAGGGTACAAATGAGTAAAAGTGAAATTTCATATCATAAAGCAATGGATATGATGGAAGAATTTAGGTTGATAATGAAAAGATTTCATAAGAAAAGTGATGCACCGTATAGAAAACCTGAATTTCAAGCAATGTTATTTTTGTCTTGTAAAGAAAAAATTACGATGCAGGAATTAGGGGAAGAACTACATGTGACAAAACCTAGAGTCACAGCACTTGTAAGTGAATTGTTAGAAAAAGATTTTGTTGTTCAAAGTACGGATGAAAAAGATAAAAGGAAAAAATATCTTAGTTTATCTGAAAAAGGAGTCGAATGTATAGAATCACATAGAAAAGCTTATGAAGAATGGTTCCAATCTATCTGGAATAAATTTGATGTAAGGGAAAAAGAAGCGTTTGATATATTATTATCTCGAGTAAATGAGATTTTTAGAGAAGAATTATCTGATAAGGAGGAAAATAATGAAACTAATTAAATATTTAAAAGGTTTCTTGGTGCCGATGATATTTTTAGTTGCGATATTAGGCGTTCGTGTTGTAGCAGAGCTAGCGCTTCCGACATATACAAGTAATATTGTCGATAAAGGTATTCAACAAAGCGGTATCCAAGATGCTGTACCAGAAAAAATAAGTGAAAAATCATTTAAAGAGTTACAATTATTTATGACTGATGATGAGATTAAAAAAGTTACGGCTAAATACACTAAAGATGGTGATGTTTATAAACTTGATAGTATAAGTGAACAAGAACGTAGCGAACTAAATGATATATTTAAAAACGCTATGACTGTTGTATCTGGTGTAAAATCTGAAAACTTAGATTTAGATAAGGTTGCAGAAGGTGTCAAACTAGGACTAGTCAAGAAAGATAGTTTAATAGAACAAAAAAATAAATCAATTAGTGACTTAGGAAGTTCAGCTGATATGATAACAAAACAAGCTGGTATTCGTTATGTTAAAGAAGAGTATAGAAATAATGTAGGAATTGATACTAATGAGATTAGAAAAAATTACCTAAAAGAAGTTGGAATAATGATGATAATCGTAACATTTATTTCAGGTATTGGAAGTATTATTTCGAACTTTATAGCGAGTAGAATATCTTCGAAAATAGCTTATAACTTACGAGAAAAACTTTATAACAAGGTATTATCATTTTCTAAACAAGATATCGATAAATTTTCAACTGCTTCATTAATTACAAGAAGTACAAATGATATTCAACAAATCCAAAATGCTTTAAATATGATGTTATTTATCGCAATATATGCGCCGATGATGGCAGTTTACGGAGTTTATAAAGTTACACAAACCGATACTGGAATGACTTGGATAATTGCATTAGGTGTAGGTGTCTTAGGTTTAACATTAGGAATAATTTCATTTTTAGTAATGCCGAAATTTAAAATTATGCAAAAGCTAATTGATAGAGTAAACTTGGTAACTCGTGAAGCATTAACTGGTATTTCTGTAATTCGTGTTTTTGGTCGTGAAAAATATGAAGAAGAAAGATTCGATAAAGAAAATACAGTTTTAAAAAATGAGCAACTTTTCATCAATAGAACTTTATCAGCGCTTATGCCAATGATTATGCTAATTATGAATGGTATTGCATTATTAATAATCTGGGTTGGTGGAAAAAATATAGATGCTGGTAGTATTCAAGTTGGGGATATGATGGCGTTTATAACATATACAATGCAAATAGTAATGTCATTCTTATTCTTTACATTCTTAATGATGCAATTACCTCGTGCGGAAGTCGCAGCTGGTCGTATTAATGAAGTACTGGAAACAGAGGTTACAGTTGTGGATAGTGAGAATATTGATGATAGTAAACTTCAAGATGTAAAAGGCACACTTAAATTTGATAATGTTAGCTTTACATTTGATGGAGCTGATAGTCCAGTGCTTAGTAACATTAGTTTTGAAGCGGAAGCTGGAAAAACTACTGCAATTATAGGAAGTACTGGTAGTGGTAAATCTACATTACTTCATTTGATTCCTAGATATTTCGATGCTAGTGAAGGTGAAATCTCAATTGACGGAGTCAATATTCGAGATATAAGCTTAAATAAATTAAGAGACATTTTAGGATTTGTTCCTCAAAAAGGAGTTTTATTCAGTGGTAATATTAAATCAAATATTAAATTTGCTGATGAAAATATTACTGATGAACAAATGAGAAAAGCCGCTGAAATTGCTCAAGCATTAGAGTTTATTAATGAAAAAGAAGATAAATTTAATAGTGAGATTTCACAAGGTGGATCGAATGTTTCAGGAGGACAAAAACAACGTCTTTCAATTGCTCGTGCCTTAGCAAAAAATCCTAAGATACTTCTTTTTGACGATAGTTTCTCAGCATTAGATTACAAAACAGACGTGAAATTAAGAAAAACTCTAAGAGAAGAAATGTCTGGAGTGACTACTATTATAGTTGCTCAGCGTATAGCAACAATTTTAAATGCAGATAAAATTATCGTAATGAATGAAGGTAAGATAGTGGGCGTTGGAAAACACCAAGAGCTGCTTGAAACTTGTCCAACATATTTAGAAATTGCAGAAAGTCAACTTAGCGAAGAAGAATTACAAAAAGGAGGTAAACATCATGGCTAAAGATCAAAAAATAGAAAAAGCTAATAATTTTTCTGGAACGTTAAAAAGAATCATCAAATTGATGTTTACACAGTATAAAGTTTCAAGTATTTTGATAGTATTCTTTGCATTAGCAAGTACAGTATTTGGTATTGTAGGACCTAAGATTATGGGACATGCAACTACAGAATTATTCGAAGGATTAGTTGCTAAAATTAGTAATGAAGGTAGTATAAATTTTGAAAAAATAGCAGGAATTTTACTTACTGTATTAGGTTTATACATACTGTCATCATTGTTTATGTTTATTCAAGGATGGCTGATGAGTAATGTTTCTCAAAAAATGACATACGATATTCGTAAAGATATAAGTAAAAAAATAAATACTTTACCTGTTGGCTATTTTGAACAACGTACAGTAGGTGAGACTTTATCACGAGTAACTAATGACGTAGATACGCTAGGACAATCACTAAACCAAAGTTTTACTCAGATAATTTCCAATACTGCAATGGTACTTGGGGTGTTGGTAATGATGTTTACGATAAGTCCTATAATGACTCTAATTGCGTTAGCTTTAATTCCTGTTTCAGGAATACTATTAGGAGCTATAACAAAATGGAGTCAAAAATATTTCAAAAGTCAACAAGACATGCTTTCTGATGTAAATGGACAGGTTGAAGAGAGTTTCTCAGGCCAAAATATTATTGCAGCATTTAACTATAAAGAAAAAAGTGTTAAAGAATTCAATGATAAAAATAACCAATTATATACATCATCATGGAAAGCAAACTTCTTCTCAGGACTAATGTTCCCAGTGATTAACTTTGTAGGAAACCTTGGTTATGTAGGTATTGTATTCTCAGGTGGATTACTAGTTTCTAAAGGAACTATTGGTGTAGGGGATATTCAAGCTTTTATCCAATATATTAGAAACTTTACCCAACCAATAGGTCAAATAGCTCAGTCTATGTCAGAAATTCAAAAAATGGCAGCTGCAGGTGAAAGAGTATTTGAGTTCTTAGATGCTAAAAATGAAGAAAATGCAGAAGTTCTTGAAACAGTTACTAATAAAGAGGGTAATGTAGTATTCGATAAAGTAAAATTTGGATATGTAGAAGATCAAATAATTATTAAAAACTTTACTAGTGATGTTAAAAAAGGAGAGATGGTTGCTATCGTTGGTCCTACGGGTGCAGGTAAAACAACGATGATTAAACTTCTTATGAGATTCTATGATATTAATGGAGGAAGTATCTATATTGATGGAAAAGATATCTCTAAACTTGACAGACCCGAATTGCGTTCTTACTTCACAATGGTACTACAAGACACTTGGTTATTTAAAGGAACGATAATGGAGAATCTTCGTTATGGTCGATTAGATGCTACAGATGAAGAAGTAATAGAAGCGGCTAAAGCAGCTCATATTCACCACTTTATTAAAACTTTACCGGGTGGCTACAATATGGAATTAAATGAAGATGCTTCAAATATTTCACAAGGTCAAAAGCAACTTTTAACTATAGCTCGTGCAATTCTTGCTGATAAACCTATATTAATTCTTGACGAGGCAACTTCGAGTGTAGATACACGTACAGAAGTATTAATCCAAAAAGCTATGAATAAACTTATGGAAGGTCGTACTACATTTGTTATTGCTCACCGTCTGTCAACAATTAGAAATGCAGATAAAATATTAGTATTAAAAGATGGAGATATTATTGAACAAGGTAACCATGATGAATTATTAGAACAAAAAGGTTTCTATTCAGAATTATATCAAAGTCAATTTGCGGAATAAAACTTAAATTAGTTAGGAGTGACTCGATAAATCGTGATTTCGGAGAAACAAGATTTTATCGAGTCACTTCTTTTTAATATTATTTCTTTGACAATGAAAAGTCAATGAAGTATAATTATCTCATATTCGAGATAATTACGGTGTGAATATGTGTAAATAAGATAGGAGAATCCTTATGAATAATGAGTTTAAAGCAGTTATTGGAATTATGAGAGCAAGTAATTTATTAGTAGGTGATTTAAAGAAAACTTTAAAGAATTATCCAATAAATGCGACTGAATTTTCTGTTATGGAATTTTTATATAGTAAAGGTGAGAAGAGTATTCAAGAAATACGTGATAGAATATTACTTGCTAGTGGAAGTGCTACATACGTAGTCGATAACCTTGAAAAAAAAGGATATGTTAATAGAAAGGTTAGTCAAAAGGATAAAAGAGTAACTTACATTAAGTTAACTAAAATAGGAGAAAATTTAATGGATGATATTTTCCCTATTCATAAAATAAATACAAAAAAGATTTTCGATGATTTAACTGAAGAAGAATTAGATGCATTGAAAAAAATACTAAAGAAAATTAATTAAAAATTATTTTCTTTTATTATAAAATAATATCTTGAAATTGAGATAATTTAGGAGGATAAAAATGATAGAGTTAGGAATTAGTACATTTGGTGAAACAACTGAAATAGAAGGAACTGGTATAACACCAACGCATGATGAGCGTATTAGAGATATGATAGAAGAGATGAAACTTGCAGATGAAGTTGGTTTAGATCTTTACGCAATTGGTGAGCATCATAGAGAAGATTTTGCTGTTTCAGCACCTGAGATATTGTTAGCAGCAGGAGCAGCTGTTACGAAGAATATAAGATTAAGTTCTGCGGTAACAGTACTTTCATCATCGGACCCTGTAAGAGTTTATCAACAGTATGCAACTATCGATGCTATTTCTAATGGTAGAGCAGAAGTCATGGTAGGTCGAGGTTCTTTTACAGAATCATTCCCATTATTCGGTTATGACTTAGCAGACTATGAGGAATTGTTTGATGAAAAATTAGCAATGTTGGAGAAAATAAAAGCTAATGAAAAGTTAACATGGGAAGGAAAACATACACAGAAGGTAGAAAATAAGGGAGTATATCCAAGGAGTGTTCAAAAAGATTTTCCAATCTGGGTAGCGACTGGTGGAAACATAGAATCTACAATAAAAATAGCTCAGAAAGGCTTGCCTATAGCGTATGCTATAATTGGTGGAGAGTATAGAAGATTTAAAGGACTAGTAGATTACTATAAAGCTATTGGACGAAATGCAGGTCATAGTGATGATCGTTTAAAAGTTGCCTCACATTCATGGGGATTCATAGCTGAAACTGATGAGGAAGCTATTAAAAAATATTTCCATCCAACAAAACAAGTAGTGGATGCAATTTCGAAAGATAGACCATTTTGGAGACCACTTACTTTTGAACAATATTTAAATAGTGTAGGGCCAGACGGATCTATGTTAGTAGGAAGTCCTGAGACTGTAGCGAATAAACTTATTGATATGATAGAAACATTAGGATTGGATAGATTTATGTTGCATCTTCCACTTGGATCTATGCCACATGAAGATATAATGAAAGCTATAAGGTTATTTGGCGAAGAAGTAGCTCCACGAGTTCGAGAATATTTTAAATCTAAAAAATAAAATTTAAATTTATAAATCAAATAAATATATTTTTTCTAAATAATTGATCTCTATGTTATAATGAGTAGATAATAAACATATGGAGTGAAACGATGATATTAGATAAGTATAAATATTTATTATTTGATTTAGATGATACCTTATTGGATTTTGGTAAGGCACAAGTATTAGCTTTTAAAAAATTATTAGAAGATGAGAATATTGAGTATAATGATGAGCTATTTGAAAAATATGAAACGATAAATAAATCTTTATGGAGAAGTTTTGAACGTGGAGAAATTTCAAATAAAGAAGTTACGAGTGAAAGATTCATAAGATTTTTTTCATTGTTTGATAGAAAAATCGATGGTAGTGAGGTAGATAATAGATATAGAGGTTATCTTGCTGAGGGGAATCAACTTTTTGATGGAATTATAGAGATGTTAGAAAAATTAAGTTTAACTCATAAACTATATATAGCATCTAATGGTATTGGAATCACTCAACATACAAGACTTAAAAATAATAATCTTAATAAATACTTTGATAAGATTTTTATTTCCGAAGAAATTGGTAGTAAAAAACCAGATAGAGAATTCTTTGATATTATCTTTAAAGAAATTGGTGTTAAAAATAAGGATGAAGTTTTAATGATAGGTGATACTCTAACATCTGATATACTTGGGGCTAATAATGCAGGTATAGATAGTTGTTTAGTAGATATCCATAAAACTTCTAATTCAGATATAGTGCCTACATATAAAATTGAGAAGACGGTTGATATCTTTGGTATTTAACAAAATAAAACGAGGACAACTCTATAAAATTGATTTTAAGAAATCATGATGATATAGAGTTGTTCCTCGTAATTTTTATAAACTATGATCGTTATATTTAATATTTTCTAATGCGATGAAGCAATGTTCGATATCGTATTCTTCTTTAAGTAATATTTTAACATTTTCTACAATTGTATAATCATTACTTGTCTTGTATTCGTTTAGTAAAATATGCATTGCAGCGTTGATTTCATTTGTATCAGTGTGCCAAATATGAAATTCGTGAATATCAGCAATGCCTTCCACTTCTTTAATTTTATTGTAAATTTCCTCAGTATCTAGAGTAGTAGCTTCCATTAAAATAACAAATGATGATTTAGTAATTTTATAACCACCTTTGAAAAGAATTATACTGATGATAATACTCATAATAACATCGACGATTTGATAGTTTGTAAAGTAAATAATAGTTGATGAAATTATGATTCCGATAGAACTGATTAAATCACCAAGGAAATGCCATAGAGCACTTTGAATATTCAAATTATCTTCTTCTTTTAGACTTTTTGTTAAAATTATAGTAACAACAATATTAAAGATTAATCCGATAGTTGATATTATAAGCATTGATTTGAAATCAATATCTTTAGGATTGAAGAATCTCATAAATCCTTCAAATATTAAATAAATAGAAATACCAACTAGCATTAAACCATTGATAAAGGCTGCTAGTACTTCTAATCTGACAAAACCAAAAGTATATTTTTTATTAGGTTTTTTAGAGCTGAATAGCAATGCTATTAAACTAAATCCCAATGCAATAACATCAGAAAACATGTGAAAAGAATCTCCTAGAAGTGCTAATGAGTTAGAAAGAAGTCCTCCAATGTACTCTAATAATGCAAAGCTTGTTGTTAAAATTAATGTTATATAAAGTATTTTTTTTGAATATGCTTGAATTTTATAATGTTTTTTATGATGAAAATTTGTTTGTATCATTTATTTCTCCTTTTTTATAGAATATTGTTATTATAACCTATATTTAGTAATATTACAAAAATACAGCATTGATAACAATTATTAGTACTTTTATCATTAAGGTCTATTGATTTTTTGGTGTTAGTTTGCTAAAATTAAGAAGAATTTAGAAGAAAAAAGGTGGAAAAAATTATGCGTATTTTATGTATTGGGGACAGCAACACTTGGGGGTATGTCCCTGGTGAAGATGGAGTAAGAACTCAAAAAAGATGGACTAATTTACTAGCGGAGCTTCGTCCTAATGACACTATAATAGAAGAAGGTCTTTGCGGGAGAACAGTAATTGCAAAAGACACAATTGTACCCGTTAGATGTGGAATTGATACATTACCAATTTTAATGTTAAGTCACGTACCCGTTGATTTAGTAATCATAATGTTAGGTACAAATGATTTGAAAAAACAATTTAATCCAAGTGCCAAACTTATTGCTAAAGGTATAGAAGAATACATTAAATATATTAGAAATCCACATTTAATAGCTGGATATAAGATTCCAAAAATTCTTGTTGTATCACCAGTTCCATTGCGTGATGAAATAGTGGATAGACATAGTTTATTTGGTGAATTCGATGAAAATAGTTTGAAACAATCAAAATTCTTAGCACAAACATTTAAAGAAGTTAGCGATAAATATGAAGTTGACTTTTTAAATGCTGGACGTGTAGCAGAAACTTCATTAGTGGATTGCATTCACCTAGATGATAAAAATCATGAAAAATTAGCGAAATATATCGCTAGTAAAGTGGCTGAAGTGTTAGATTACGAAGAAGCAAGATAAAAAAGTAGCAAACTTTCTAAATTTGAAAGTTTGCTACTTTTTTATATTGTTTAAAACATTGATTACTTATGATGCTACAAGCGTAACACGGTAGAAAGTATTTCCAGTCGTATTCTAAAACAAAAAATAAATTGATAAATATTAACTCTAATATTGTAAAATATACACCAATTATGTAGGTATTCCCCGACTGTTTTGTTAAAGTTCTATCGATTGTTTTAAATATTCTTCGATAGATAGTTAATAAAAGAATAAATACTATACTAATTAACAAAATTATTTTTGTAGTAATATTTATTTTTAAATCACTTAACCACAAACTAACAGCTATGGTGTTAGTAATTATAAATAAATGACCAGTTAAGTGATAGAAATTTATATCTCTTACATGAACACTTCTAGAGATGAAGCTTGGGAATAGTTGACTTATAGTAAAGGTAAGAAGTATAAACCAGTAACAATAATCTATAAATATTAAACCTAATAATAAAGAAAGTGTACGACCTGTGTGAATATAACAAAAGGGTTCTGTTAGTTTTTTTATCATTAAGTTCTTTTTATCGGTAAGAATATATTCTGTTATGTGTTGGATACTAAGTATTACTGATAGTAGGATTAATGTTGCAAGTATGTATTTAAGATTTAAAGAATTTCTCATTAGTAAATTCAATATAATAAGTATTTGTGAAATTAAAAAGAAGTAATTGATAATACTATCTTTGCCATATCGATTCAGATGAACTACTTCTAACAACCAGCTATTAAAGAAAATAATAAATAGTAGTATAAAATGAAAAAAACTAAATATTGATTTCTCTAAAAATAGATAATTTATCGAGAATTTACTTATTAATAAAGACAATGAAATTGTATAAAAAGACGTTAAAATGGTCTCTTTTTTTAAAATAAAACTCAACATAAAATTTCCTCCTTACTACTATAATAACTTTAATTTGATAAAAAAATATTGAAGTTATCCGTAGCAAGAAACTAGGGGGATAACTCCAACCTTCTAAACAAAATTGAAAGAAGTTATAATCATATTTTATCAAAAATAAATGTAAATATCAATAAAAGAAGAAGCGATTCAAATCTTGAATTTGAAACACTTCTTCTTAATTTATAATTTATTTCAAAACTAAATTAATTCATTATTTTTTGAATTTTTTATGAGTCTCTGTGTAGAAAATTAGTCCTGCTAATGTTATAATTGCACCACTAATGGCTAACGTAAATTGTGTTATCAAAGCAGAAACAACGATGTAAATTCCGCCAATTATAGCAATTAGAGGAACTATCGGGTATAGTGGAACTTTATAAGGTCTTGGTAAATTCGGTTCTTTCTTTCTAAGAATGAATACTGCTAAGAATGTTGCAATAAAGAAAATCCAAATGGTAAATAAAAGGAAATCTGTTAGTGCATCAAATCCACCTGTAAACATCATTGCAATTGTTAGTACTAAAGTAGCCAGAGCACAGAAGTACGGAATTGAAAACATATTTAGTTTTAACCAATATTTTCTTAATGGTATTTGATTTTTGAGTGCCATTGCATAAGGTACACGAATCGCAGTCATAGTGAAGCCATTCATTGTTCCGTAGACACTAACCATAATCCCGATTGTTATGATTTTTCCACCATTAGGTCCAAATAATTTAGTGGCAATATCATTAGGAACATTACCGTTACCAGCAATTTGCTCCATCGGCATAGTTAATAGGTATGCAATGTTTATAAGTAGATAGACTGCAGTAATAACTAGTAATCCGTATAAAATTGCTCGTGGTAAATCTTTTTTTGGATTTCTCATTTCTCCAGCAATAGTTCCAACATTACTCCAACCATCATAGCCATACATTGCAGCAAGCATTGCGGCCCCAAGAGCGGCTAGCGAAGAAGTGTTGATAGTTGAATTAACTGAACTACTTGGAATTAATTCAATAGTAGTAGGATTAGGTTGTAATAATCCAAAAATAATAATCGCAAATATAGGGATAAGTTTACCAATTGTTGCAGCAGTTTGAATTTGGCCGCTTGCTTTACTTCCAAGTAAATTTAAACCTGTAACTGTAATTGCAGCGCATGCACTTATTAAAATTGAATATTTTTTATCGATTTGGAATAAATTTAGAAATTGCGTTGCAAAAATAGTTGCTGCAGCAGCAATACTCGCTGGATAATAAATAACAGCTTGAGCCCAACCTAATAAATATGAAAAAGTTTTACCATAGGCTCTCTCTACCCAAACTATCATTCCTCCAGTTTCTGGCATAGAGGCTGCTAGTTCTGCTGTTGTTAATCCGGCACAAATACTGATAATTCCAGCAAGTAGCCAAGCCAGCAATCCTAAACTGACACTACCTGTTGTTTTATAAATAACTGCTGCTTTAAAGAATACACCTGATCCAATAACTACACCAACTACCGTTGAAAATGCACCAAAGAATCCTATATCTTTTTTTAATTTTGTCAAAATGTACCTCCTAAAAAATATTATAAATAATGACATGTGTATTAACAAAAATACTTTAAATGATTAGGCTGATCCAAAAGTCCTAAAATGTAACAAAGTTCATATGAGAACTCATAGACGCAGTGGTTTATTGATATCTAAATTCGCTTTAAAAAGCTTTTTAGATATCTAATAAACTGTGCGGGGGTGACTCGACAAAATCTTGTTTTTTAAGAAATCACGATTTTTGAGTCACTACCATATTTTAATATGTATATTAAACTTTTATTCAAGAGTACATTATATATTATTTTTTTCTATATAACAATAGTTTGTGAGAAAAATATCAGGAGTATGTTAGAAAATCGAACATGAAGTATTAAGGAGAAAAAATACATTAATATTGACTATAAGTTATTTATAGTATTAGTAACTAATTATAGTAAGAAATTTTAGTAAAATTCTTCTTAAAGATTTAACAAAATAATTGAAAATATGTTATAATAGAGTGTATCTGATTAAAAATACTAGATTATACTAGAAAGGAATTTAACATGACAGAAGAAATTAAAGTAGATGTACAAGATTTAAATGATCAAATGCTTGTTCGTCGTGAAAAAATGGAAGCTATGAGAGAAAGTGGTTTAGATCCATTTGGAACTAAATTTGAAAGAACTCACCTTTCAAATGAAATCGTAGCAGAATATGATAAATATAGTAAAGAAGAACTAGAAGAAAAAAATATCTCTGTAACAATAGCAGGACGTATTATGACAAAACGTGGTAAAGGTAAAGCAGGATTTGCTCACGTTCAAGATCTAGGTGGTCAAGTTCAAATTTACGTTCGTCAAGATAGAGTAGGAGATTCTTATGAGTACTTCAAGACTCTTGACCTTGGAGATATCGTTGGTGTAACAGGAGTATTATTCAAAACTAACGTAGGCGAATTATCTGTTAAAGCTGATAAATTCGAAATTTTAACAAAAGCACTACGTCCACTACCAGACAAATTCCACGGACTTAAAGACGTTGAAGAGCGTTACAGAAGAAGATACGTAGACTTAATTATGAATGAAGAAAGTAAAGAAACATTTATTTTACGTTCAAAAATTATTCAAATTATGCGTAGTTACTTAAATGAACGTGGATACCTAGAAGTTGAAACTCCAATGATGCACTCTGTTGCAGGTGGAGCTGCAGCTCGTCCATTCGTAACTCACCACAATGCACTAGATATGCAATTATTTATGCGTATCGCACTTGAATTACCATTAAAACGTTTAATCGTTGGTGGTCTAGAAAAAGTATATGAAATTGGTCGTGCATTCCGTAACGAAGGTGTTTCAACACGACACAACCCTGAATTCACAATGATCGAGTTATATGAAGCATATGCCGATTACAATGATATTATGGACTTAACTGAGTCTATGATTGCATACATTTGTAATGAAATTCACGGTACTACTAAAGTTATGTACGGTGAAGATGAAATTGATTTAACACCTAAATGGCGTCGTGTACATATGGTAGATGCTATTAAAGAAGTAACTGGTGTTGACTTCTGGCCAGAAATGACAGATGAACAAGCTCATGCACTAGCAAAAGAGCACAATGTTCCTGTTAGAAAAGATATGAAAGTTGGACACATTATTAATGAATTCTTTGAAACATTTGTAGAGGAAACATTAGTTCAACCGACATTTGTTTATGGTCATCCTGTAGAAGTATCTCCATTAGCTAAAACTAATGCTGAAGATACAAGATTCACTGATCGTTTTGAGCTATTTATCGTTAGACGTGAACACGCGAATGCATTTAGTGAGTTAAACGATCCAATCGATCAAAAAGAAAGATTCTTATCTCAAATGGATGAAAAAGATGCTGGTAACGAAGAAGTTTATGAAATGGACGAAGACTTCGTAGAAGCATTAGAATACGGTATGCCTCCAACAGGTGGATTAGGAATTGGAATTGATAGATTAGTTATGTTATTAACTAACTCAGCTTCAATCCGTGATGTATTACTTTTCCCATACATGAAACATAAATAAGAAAACGTTGATATATCAAGGTTTAAATAGAGTACCTGATAAAAAAAGGGCAAAAAAAGGGCAAATATTTATAAAAATTAAATCTCCCTAAAATTTAGGAAGCTTTAATAGAAAATTAAAGGGAGCTTAGTCTCCCTTTTTGTATATAATAAAATAGTAAGGAGTATCTAATGGCAAGCTTTTTTGAAAGATTAAAAGAAAAATTTTCTGCTAAAGAAGAATTAAATGAGGAACTGATTTCACTTGATGAATATGAAGAGTTGGTTGAGAGTCAGTTTGTAACTGAAAAATTTAAAAAAGGTCTTAAGAAATCACGTGATAATTTCTCTAATGCACTTAATAACTTAATTAGTTCATATAGAGAGATTAATGAGGAGTTTTTCGAGGATTTAGAAGAATTGTTAATTCAATCAGATGTTAGTTATAACACTGTATTAGAATTAGTTGATTACTTAAAAGCTGAATCACAAAGACAAAATTTAAAAGAACCAAGTGAACTACAAAGTATGATTATAGAAAAACTTGTAGATGTCTACATGGAAGGAACTGTAAAATCTGAATTAAACTATGCACCAGAAAAAGAGCTTTCAGTGTTCTTATTTGTGGGAGTTAATGGGGTAGGTAAAACAACTTCTATTGGTAAACTAGCCCATAATCTTAAAAAAGAAGGGAAAAAAGTACTTATAGCTGCTGGTGATACATTTAGAGCAGGTGCAATTGATCAGCTTGATGTATGGGCTAAACGTAGTGGTGCTGATATAGTTAAATCACATGAAGGAGCTGATTCAGCAGCGATAATCTTTGATGCGATTCAATCTGCCAAAGCAAAAGGTTATGATGTATTATTATGTGATACAGCTGGTCGTCTACAAAACAAAGATTACCTAATGAAAGAACTTGAAAAAATTGTTCGTGTAATTAAGAAGGAAGTTCCAGAAGGTCCTCATGAAGTACTATTAACAATTGACGCGACAACAGGACAAAACGGTATACTGCAAGCTAAAACATTTAAAGAAGTTAGTGATGTTACAGGAGTTATCCTTACTAAACTTGATGGAACTGCTAAGGGCGGTATTGTTATAGCTATTAAGAAAGAATTAGGAATACCTGTTAAACTTGTTGGTTTAGGTGAAAATATTGACGATTTAGAAGTATTTGATCCTGAACAATATATCTATGGATTGTTCTATCAAGAAAATACTGAGAAAAATGAAGAACAAACAGAAGAATAAAAATTAATAATAAGTTTCTAATTATCCACTTTATAGGACAATATAGATCTGTAAAGTGGATATTTTTTATTATATATTTTTATAAAATTTTTATAGTGAACAGATAGAAATATTTTAATATTAAATTTCAATTATTTACTTAAAATTAATTGAAAAAAACGTAATAAAAGTATATAATAGATATATTAAGAAGGCAATCATATATGGAGGATTAAAATGGGATTTTTATCTAAATTATTCGGAAAAAAAGAAGAACAAGTACAAGAGTTAGTATTAAACTCATACATGAAAGGTAAAGTGGTAGAAATTACTGAAGTACCAGACCCAGTATTTGCTCAAAAAATGATGGGAGATGGATTTGCAATTATTCCTGAAGAAGGAAAATTAGTATCTCCAGTTGCAGGAGAAATTATCCAAGTATTTCCAACAAAACACGCGTTTGGTATTAAATCAGGTGAAGTAGAACTTCTTATCCACGTTGGATTAGAAACAGTTGCGATGAAAGGTGAAGGTTTCGATGTAGCTGTATCTGCGGGAGATAGAGTTGAAGTAGGTCAAACTTTATTAACTTATGATTTAGAATTAGTTAAGGAAAAAGCTAAGGATATTATTACTCCTTGTGTAGTAACTAATATGGATGCAGTAGCTAGCATCGATGTATTAAAATTAAATGAATCTGTTGATTTCTCACAAGAAGTAGCAAAATTAAAACTTAAATAGACCTAGGTCTATTTAAGTTTTAATCTTAGTGGCAAAATTTATGAATGACAAAAAATTTTGGAAGATTATTTATCTATATATAACTAAATATAATTATAATATATTATATTATAGACCAGAAAAGAAAGACGTCTGGCTTATTAATGAAGATAATGAATTAATAAGATTTATATATGGAGATAACTTTAAATCAACAGAAATAGATAGTATAGTTTCTAATGTAATTAGAAATGAAGTTAGACTAAAAAAAATGTTTAAACTGAGTAGTTTAAAAATGAAGATTCTTTATGTTTCTCCAGATTTCGATGAAGTTTTAGATGATTACAAGAAATATAGAATTTCAAATAGCCTAATTATTGAACGTGTACTTTATAATGAAAAGAACAGTAAGCTATTTTTAAAAGAAAAAGATTTTAGATTTATAGAAGATACACCCGATACTTTAAGATATAAAAATAGAGTGGTAGAACTTTATAAACGTCAGGCATTAGATAGAAATGTATTTAATATAAAATATAATGTCTTATCAGGAATTTATTTATTGTTATTTTTAATGAATTTTATAGTAATTTCCTTATCAAGTAACAATTATTCGTTATTTGATTATATAGACTATAGTTATCAAAAAATAATAAGTGGACAATTTTATAGAATGTTCTCAAGTGTTTTTATTACTGATAATTCTATGAAGTTATTAATAATATTGGCATCTATTTTTGCAAGTTCTATTCTTTTCAATAAAACGTTGAATATTTTAAAAAGTATAGGAATATTATTTGTAGTATCATTTATTTTTAATTTATTATTGATATTTGGGTATTCAGGGATACTTGATATTGCATTGATTTCAAATATAGCATTATTAGGTTCGATTTTTATGGAGCAACTTAGTAAGAAAAATGATAATTTGAAATTCATGTACTCTGGAGCGATGTCAATAGTTTATTTGGCACTAGTATCTTTATTATTTGAGACTTCAATAGTCCTGTATATATTTTCTTTTATATTAGGGGTCTTTTTAGAACTGATATTAATGAAAAAAAGGAATATAGTGCTTGTGCTTGCAGCTCTACTTGTTTTTAGCTTTTTAGGTGAAGTATTACTATTAGTAGGTGTTAATACTAAGGGCTTAGTGAATAGATATAGAGTAGGTAGAGTTGATAATAGATTGGTGAAAGTATACACAGATGATGATATATTTAATTTAGAAAAAGAGTTAACATCAAAAAACAAATCTGTACTTACATATTACGAGTTAGGTATGGTAAAAATGACTAGTGCAACTAAACAAGATGCAAAGAAAGTTTTCCTAGAAGGGGTAAATTTTGATAATTCATTTGCACCGATTTACTATAATTTGGCAATTATTGAACGTCAAGAGGGTAATTATGATAAGGCTAAGGAATATGCTCAAAGGGCTTATGAGTTGGATAATAGAGAAAGAAATAAAAATCTAGTAGATGAGTTGAATAAATTTTAAGGTGATGTAAATGATAAATTTTTACGATTTGCAACAATTTTTAAAATCTTTTGGTATAATAATATATATGAAAGATAGAAAACATACATTAAGTATGGTAGAATATGAAGTAAGAGAGCTAAGACGCTTAGAATTAATTTCAAAAGAAGAATTTATAAGAGCAATAGCAATTATACGACATGAAGTTAATTACGAATTATCAAAAGGATAGGTGAAAATGATGGAAAATAACCTTATTTTTATTAAGGTACGAAAAAGAATAGAAGAAGATGTTATGAAGATAGAAGAGATGATTAATGCTTGTGTATCTGTAAAAGGTCAGAGAAAATGTCCACTGTATCAAGATGTTATAGATACTCAAATTTATGGTCTTTCTAAAGAAATAAATATAGCGGTAGAAATTGGGTGTATTTCTGAAGAAGCTGGTCGTATTATTTTAGCTGATTTAGAAGATAAAGCTAGTGAAATGTATGCTAGTGTAATCGCAGAAAGTAAAGCAAATTAATATGAACTTTTTAAAGAAAATACATAGATCTATTAAACATGAAAAAAGACATGTAAGATTAGATTGGATGGTTGCATTAACATTATTAGTTTTATTAGTATTGAGCTGTATGATGGTTTATAGTGCGAGTATGATAGGAAATAAATACGGAACATTTACATCGGGTGTACCAGTTAGTGAAACTTATTTTCTACAAAGACAGGCTATGTGGGTAGTGATTGCTTATTTTGCATTTTTATTTTTTTCAGTAGCTATACCGTTTGAAGTTTTTAAGGATAAGAGGGTACTGAAAAATGGGTTTATTGTGATGGTAATTTTGCTGTTTATACCTCTACTTATGCCAGCTATTAATGGAGCGAAATCATGGATAAGAATAGGAGGTTTGAGTTTCCAACCATCAACATTATCACAGTTATTTATCATTATGTACATGGCATATATATTAGAAACTAGAAAAGAAAAATTACGTCAGATTTGTACTAGCTCGGAGTTACTAAAAATATTTAGTATTCCTCTTGCTCTTGTAACGTTAATTGCAGTGCAAAATGATACAGGAATGATGCTTATTACATTATCTGTAATGGGGATAATGACTTTTTGTTCGAATATGCATTCGCAAAATGTGAAAAAAATTATTTCACTTGCTTTAATCGCTGGAGCCGCAGTACTTATGTTGTTTATGCTAAAAAGTACGCTTTTTGGCGGTGGAACGTCTTATAGAACAAATCGTCTTAAAGTGTTTTTAAATCCTTTTTCAGAAGATTTGGCAGCAGCAGCAGATCAAGTTATAAACTCGTATGTTGCTTTTGGTAATGGTGGATTATTCGGAAGAGGCTTGGGTAATTCTATTCAAAAATTAGGTTATCTACCTGAGGCTCATACGGACTTTATCTTAGCGATTATTGCTGAGGAATTAGGATTCATCGGAGTACTATTTGTAGTATGTTTATTACTTATAATAATAGGGAAAGTTATTTTTTCTGGTACGAAATCTAGAAATACTTTCTCAGCTATGTACTCTATAGGATTTGCTAGTTTACTAATAGTCCAAGGGGTAGTTAACATTGGTGGTGTAACGGCATCTATTCCAATGACGGGAGTTCCGTTACCGTTTATTAGTAATGGTGGTAGTTCTATTTTAATACTTAGTATAGGATTAGGAATAGCTACCAACATTTTGGCGCATGTTAAGTATTTGAGAAGTAATAAGAAATAAGAATAAAAATTCGAATTGATATGCATAATATTGATTCGAATTTTTTATAATTTTTATTTTGAAATTATAAGAAATTGAAAAAATTATAATTTCTAGTGGTGAGACTTGCTAACTTAAGACAATCAAGCTATAATAGTAAAGGTAACTTTTAAAGGAGATTTTAAATGAAATTAGAACAATTTGATTTTTATTTACCTGAGGAACTTATAGCACAGACACCTCTTTTAAAAAGAGATACGAGTAAGTTGCTTTGTGTAGATAGAAAAAATAATTCACATGAACATAAAGTTTTTTCGGATATTATAGATTATTTTAATCCTGGAGATACTTTAGTATTAAATAATACTCGTGTAATGCCAGCGCGATTATATGGTGCTAAAAAGGATACGGGTGCTGCAATAGAAGTGCTTTTATTAAAAAATCTTGGTCATAATGATTGGGAGTGTCTTGTAAAGCCTGCTAAAAGAATAAAAGAAGGTAGTATAGTATCTTTTGGTGATGGTATAATGGAAGCAGTCTGTACCAAAGTATTAGATGATGGATTTAGACATTTTGAATTTAAATATGAAGGGATTTTCCAAGAAAGATTAGATGAACTTGGGACTATGCCATTGCCACCATATATTAAAGAGAGATTAACTGATAAAGAAAGATATCAAACAGTGTATTCGAAAGAGGTAGGAAGTTCAGCGGCGCCAACAGCAGGCTTACACTTTACGAATGAATTATTAGAAAAAATAAAAGAAAAAGGTGTAAATATAGCTTATTTAACCCTTCATGTGGGACTTGGAACATTTAGACCTGTAGCTGTAGAAAATATAGAAGACCATGATATGCATTCTGAGTATTATACTTTAGATGAAGATACAGCAAAAATAATTAATAAAACAAAAGAAAATGGTGGAAGAGTATTTTCTGTAGGAACTACTTCAACAAGAACATTAGAAACAATTGCACGAGATAATAATGGGAAGATTGTTGCGGCTTCAGGATGGACCAATATCTTTATCTATCCAGGATTTGAATTTAAATGTGTTGATGGATTGATTACAAATTTCCATTTACCTAAATCGTCGTTAATAATGCTTGTCAGTGCATTTTATGATAGAGAAAAAGTTATTGAATTATATAATATAGCAGTTAAAAATAAATATCGTTTCTTCAGTTTTGGAGATGCGATGATAATAATATAGTTATTGAAAGGAAAAATTTTATATGAGAGATGTAAAAGAAAATGCAGTTTGGTATGAACATATAAAAACTTGTAAACAATCGGGTGCGCGATTAGGGATAGTACATACACCTCATGGTAGCTTCGAAACACCTGTATTTATGCCAGTTGGGACGCAAGCTACTGTAAAAGCAATGTCACCAGAAGAAGTAAAAGGAATGGGAGCAGATATTATTTTATCTAATACATACCACCTTTGGTTACGTCCTGGTGAGGAGATTGTTGAAAAAGCAGGGGGACTTCATAAATTTATGAATTGGGATGGAAGCATCCTAACGGACTCAGGAGGATTCCAAGTATTTTCTCTAAGTGAGATGAGAAAAATAGAGGAAGAAGGAGTTCATTTTAAAAATCATTTATCCGGAGAAAAATTATTCTTATCACCGGAAAAAGCTATGCACATTCAAAATGCACTAGGTTCTGATATAATGATGGCTTTTGATGAATGTCCTGATTATAACCATGATTATAAATACATTCGTCAATCTGTAGAAAGAACAAGTCGTTGGGCTGAGAGATGTCTACAAGCGCATAAAAATCCAAAAACACAAAGTATTTTTGGTATTGTTCAAGGAGCAGGATTTAACGACCTTCGTGAGCAAAGTGCTAAAGACTTAGTAAGTATGGACTTTCCTGGATATGCTATTGGTGGTTTATCTGTTGGTGAACCAAAACATGAGATGTATAGAGTTTTAGAACATGTGACACCTTTATTACCAGCTAATAAAGCGAGATATTTAATGGGAGTAGGATCTCCTGATGCTTTATTTGAAGGGGTGCTAAGAGGAGTAGATATGTTTGACTGTGTGTTACCAACGCGTATTGCACGTAATGGAACATGTATGACTTCAGAAGGGCGTGTCGTAGTTAAAAATGCTAAATACGCAGAAGACTTTACACCACTTGATCCCGAGTGTTCTTGTTATTGTTGTAAAAATTATACAAGAGCTTATCTTCGTCATTTATTTAAAGCTGATGAAATCTTTGGAGCAAGATTAGCGACAACTCATAATATTCATTTCTTAATCAATATGATGAAAGATATACGTCAAGCCATTAGAGAAGATAGATTATTAGATTTTAAAGAAGAATTCTTTGAAAAATACGGACTAAATCAAGAAAATCCTAAAAATTTCTAAGAATTTAGTAGAAAAAGAACATAAAAGGTTTATTTTTTACTGAGTATATAGTAGAATAAATATATATATATTAATCAACCGGAGGTAAAACATGCAATATTCATATATTAATATTATTATGATTGTAGTTCTTTTTGCATTCATGTATTTCATGATTATTAGACCACAATCTAAAAGAAATAAAGAATTAAAACTTCTTCAAGATTCATTAAAAGAAGGAGATAGAATTGTAACTTTCGCAGGAATTTACGGAGACATCGTAGAAGTAGGAACAGTAACAGTAAAAGTAAGAATTGCACCAAAAGTAGAAATCGAAGTAGACAGAAATTCTATTCGTAGCTTAGTTGCAAAATAATAAATATTTAAGGGAGTGACTCAAAAATCGTGATTTCGAAGAAATCGATTTTGTCGAGTCCCCCCCGCAAAGTTTATTAGATATCTAAAAAGCTTTTATAAAGCGAATTTAGATATCAATAAACCACTGCGTCTATGAGTTTTTATATAAACCTTGTTAAAATTTAGGTTTTTTGGATCATCCCCTTATTTTTTTGAAAATTTTTGCTAAATTCTTAAGGGTTAGATTAAGTATAAAGAGCGAGAATGAAATTTAGTTTTTCAAAAATTCATAAATTAATATTTATACAGAGTAGTTTGTTGTTGTTTGAATTTTCTGTATAAGAAATGAATAAATTTAATTTTAAGATAAACAAAAATTTGTACTTTGTTACATAGTTAAGCAAAGAATCAAGAGATTAATTCAAAAGGTTAATCTCTTGATTCTTTATTTTTTATTTACTAAAAACGTTTTTCCATTCAGAACGTTTTTCTAAGAATTTTTTAGCTTCTATTTGAGCTCCTTCTAAAGAGTGAGATGCAGCCCATCCGCATTGTACTTCATTACATGCAGGAACTTCAGTAGCAACAAGAACATCTTCTAGCGTTTTCGCAAGTGCTTCTTCAACTTCTTCGTAACTATCATTGTTAATTACTGATAGGTAGAAACCTGTTTGGCATCCCATTGGACCAAAATCTAGTACATTATCAAGGTGATTTCTAATAAGTTCAGCGATTAAATGCTCTAAAGAATGTAGATTAGGCATCTCTAAGTGTTCTTTATTTGGTTGGCAAAATCTAATATCATATTTATATATTTTATCTCCATTATCCCCAGAATATACACCAACTAATCTAATATATGGTGCAACAACTTTAGTGTGATCTAGGTTAAAACTTTCAACATTCATTTTCTTTTCTGTCATCGATATATCTCCATTTCTGTAATTTAATTAGCAGTTATAATTATACTATATTTTTGGAAAATATAAAATTAATAAGAATAAAACTGATGCTCGTCTGAACATCAGTTTTAAATATTATTTTTCTAACGGAATAAGTTTATTCATTATTATTGCTACAATTGCACCAACAGCAATAGGAGAGCCTATTAAGTATTGAAGTAATTGTGGAGCACTAGCTTTTAATTCTGCTGGAATGAATAATAATCCAATTGTAAACATTAAAGGTACTCCGATAATGTATAATTCTCTTTCAGAGAAGTCTAGATTTTTAACAACTCTAAATCCGTTCAGTAGGATTATGATACATACCACTGAGAATACCCCACCGATAACTGCCGAAGGAATTGAATTAATAATAGCAGAAAGTTTACCTAAGAATGATAATCCGATAAACCAGAATGAAGCCATAACAAACACTTTTCTACTAGCCACCCCAGTAATAGAAATAATCCCAGCATTTGTAGAGTAACCAGTAACAGGAGTTGCTCCGACTAGAGCAGCAGCTAAACATCCGATTCCTTCCCCGATAACACCTTTGTTAACTTGAGTATCGCTTAGAGGCTCGTCAATAACTGAGCTTACTGCATACCAAGTTCCTGTAGTTTCAGCTAAAAGTACCATGTAAATAATAATCATTGTGATAATAGCAGAGATTTCAAAATGTATACTATAATCTAAGAATAATAGTTTTGGCATTGAGAAAAAGCTAGCATCTTTAATTCCTTGAGTATTAAAACCGCCCATTAAGTATGCAGAAAATGTTCCGATAGCTAAGGCGATAATTACTGAAGAAATTTGGAAAATTCTTTTGAATTTATTAACGTAATTTCCTAATGTAGAAAATAGAATTAAAGCAGCGGCTGTAATAAATGCTAATAATACATTTTGCTTCATTGTCAGACCATTTCCTTCGATGTAGATATTACTAACAAATGCTGAAGGAAGTAAAGTTAATCCTACAATCATAATTATTGTTCCACTAACAATAGATGGAATATAATTTTTTACTATATATTTATAAATACCAGAATATCCAAGTAAGATTACTAAAATAGCTCCGACAATACTTGCTCCAAGAACAGTACCAAGATTTTTAGTTCCCATATATATACCAATAATAGCTCCAAGAGGGATAAACGATGGGCCTTGACAAACCGGTAATCTTAGGTAGAATAATACCTGAATTAAAGATGCGATACCAGCACCTAGAAAAGTAGATTGTATTAAACCAGTAGCATCACCAGGTGATAATGCAATAGCTGTTGCTAAGATAAAAGGTGGTACGTAGACATCCATTGCAAGGACGTGTTGTAAACCAAGGATTAGGGACTGTGAAAATGGAATATTTTCTTCGACACCTATAGTTAAATGTTTATTTTGTTTCGTCATAAAAAACGTAATCTCCTTTTTTATTTTTATATTATTAATCTTTTTTTAGAATTTGTTTACCTTGAACCCAGACTTCACGAATGTTTTCTGAAGTAGAAAGGTATAATATTTTTTGAAGAAGGTGTTTGTCTTCTTCATTATCTAAATAATTTGGAAGTTTATTTGTCGGTATATTTATATCGATGACTTGGAAATCGCAAATATAGCCTTCTTTAAAAAGTCCAAGAGGTAATTTTAAAGCTTCACCCCCACCGGTAGTTGCAAGATAAAATGCTTCAAATACACTCACTTTAGAATCATGATTACCACGATAATGAGAACCAAGACTATTGTCAACTCCATCATTTAACATCCTACTAGCCATGACTGTATGTTTTATATTGTCGTAAAGGCTAGGGGAAAAACCTCCTGAGATATCGGTACCTAAGCAAATATTTAAACCTTGTTTTTTTAGTTTGTTAACAGGTAAAACTGCATTAGCAAAATAAGAGTTAGAAATAGGGCAGTGACAAACCGATGATTTATTATTTTTGAAAATATCAGCATCTTCTGAGTTAATAAAATTTCCGTGAGCCATTATTGATTTATCTGTCAGTAATCCAAATTGATTTAGGATTTCAGTATCTCTTTTTCCAAAGCGTTCAAGAACGAAGTTATGCTCCCAATCACTTTCGCTACAATGACTTTGTATATAGCAGTTATATTTCTTTGCTAATTTTCCTAACTCTAAAAGAGCATCGTCTGTACAGCTTGGAACAAAACGAGGAGTAATGACTGGATATACACCTTGAGGAACATCTTTTGAAAGTTTCTGCACATCATTAATAAACTTCTCGGTATTTTCAATAGCTTCTTTTGTACTATTATCTCGATAAAAATCAGGATTCATAGTTTTATCATCCATTACAACTTTACCGACAAAAGCTCTTTGTCCCAGATTAGCACAAATTTTCGTTAATTCGAGTGTAGCCTCATTATGGATAGTTCCAAAGTACATTGCAGATGTAGTACCATTAGCTAATAATGTTTTTACTAGGTCACTATAGACTTCTCGAGCGTAGTTGATATCTTCATATTTTGATTCTAAAGGGAAGGTGAAATTATTTAGCCAGTGGCTTAATTCATCGTCTAAGGCAAGTCCGGCTTGTGGCCATTGTGGTGCATGGATGTGTAAATCAATAAAACCAGGCAAAAGCACTTTATCTTTAAAATCAATAAAGTTATTGTCTTTTGAGTATTTATCTAATATTTGTTGATAATTTTCATCTTCTTTTCTAATAATTTTAGAAATAATTCCATTATCAGAAACTAAAAGTACAGTATGTTCTAGAAATTCAATTTCGCCATACTTTGGACTATGAAAAAAAGATGCCTTAATAATTTTTTCGGTTTTCATATTTTTATTTCTCCTAAAGAATTTTTATAAATATAACATAAAAAACGAACGTTGTCAACACGATAATATAATTTTTAAAAATATTTTTTTATAAAACGAATATTATATCTATTTTAAAAATATAAAGTTCGTAAAAAACGGAAGTGACTCAAAAATCATGATTTCAGAGAAATAATATGTACCCCTTTCACTGATTTGTTCAGTAAAAGGGGTACATATTAAACATGATTTTATCGAGTCACTTCCCGCAGTATTTTATTAGATATCTAAAAAGCTTTTATAAAGCGAATTTAGATATTAATAAACCACTGCGTCTATGAGTTCTCATATACACTTTTTTAAAATTTAGGATTTTTGGGTCAGCCCCGTTTGCAATATTATTGATGATATTTTTATCTAAATTCTTTTCTTTCTTTTGCTACTAGAGTTGCTACTCTTTCTTGAGCTTTTTCTAGATAGCTTTCACCTTGTTTTAATAAATCACAAATGATATTTGTAATTTCAACAAAGTCTTCTTCTACATAACCTTTAGAAGTCATAGCAGCAGCTCCTAGACGCAATCCACTAGTTTTCATAGGTGGTAATGTATCGAACGGAATACCATTTTTATTACATGTGATTTTAGCTTTACTTAATAGGCTACTAGCATCGTGTCCAGTAACATTATAAGTAGAGTATGTGTCAATAAGACATAGGTGGTTATCACTACCATTTGATACGACAGGAATATTGTTAGCTTTAAATGCTTCTACCATTGCTTTCATATTTTTAACAACTTGTTGTTGATATACTTTGAATTCTGGTTTAAGAGCTTCGGCGAAACAAATCGCTTTCGCAGCAACAACGTGCTCTAATGGTCCACCTTGTGCACCAGGGAAAATCATTTTATTAATTTTAACTGCGATTTCCTCATTGTTAGTAAGGATAATACCACCACGTGGACCTCTTAATGTTTTATGCGTAGTAGATGTAACTACATCAGCATAAGGTACTGGGTTTGGATGTAAGCCAGCAGCTACTAAACCAGCGATATGAGCCATATCAACCATTAAGTAAGCACCTACTTCATCAGCAATTTCTCTAAATTTAGCAAAATCAATTACACGAGAATATGCACTTGATCCAGCAATAATCATTTTTGGTTTGTGTTCTTTAGCAACACGAAGGACTTCGTCGTAATCGATAAGATGCGTATCTTTTGTCACTCCATAAGAAACAGCATTAAATAGTTTCCCTGAGAAGTTAACTTTGCTACCGTGAGTTAGATGTCCACCAGCATCCATACTCATCCCTAAAACTGTATCACCAGGTGTTAATAAAGATAAGTAAACTGCGATGTTTGCACTTGATCCTGAGTGTGCTTGCACGTTTGCGAATTTAGCATTATAAAGTTCTTTTAATCTATCGATTGCAAGAGATTCTATTTCGTCAATTACTTCACATCCATCATAGTATCTTTTTCCAGGATATCCTTCAGCATATTTATTTGTTAAAATACTTCCTGTCGCTCTTAGAATATCTTTCGAAACAAAGTTTTCACTTGCGATAAGTTCAATGTTAGTATCTTGTCTATGTTGTTCTTTTTCAATTAATTCAAAAATTTTATCCATAATGGTACTCCTTTAATTAGTAAAAATTAAGAATAAAGGAAAATAATGCTCTTAGAAAGGGAGTGACTCAAAAATCGTGATTTTGAAGGAATCGATTTTGTCGAGTCCCCCCCGCAAAGTTTATTAGATATCTAAAAAGCTTTTATAAAGCGAATTTAGATATCAATAAACCACTGCGTCTATGAGTTCATATATGAACTTTGTTAAATTTTTAGGACTTTTGGGTCAGCGCCATATTAAAAACTATCTATACTATATAAAAAGATATAATTTTTTAAAAAGCTAAAGCAAATTAAAATTTCTTTTATTCTTTGTTTAATAATAATATCATAGTATGAGAAATAAATAAACTAAAAAATAATAGAAATAGTCAAAATAATTAAAAAATACCATCAGGTATACATAAAATACGAATATTATAATCGTTTGCTATAAATATTCTTGATAGAGTGTTTTTATTATAAATGCTATTTTAGAGATAAAATATATTAATATAGTAATGAAAAATGAATTTTAGAAATATGTATGGTAGAAAATAGTAAAAAAATTAATGGATTTTAATTGGTCTATACCTGATATTAGTAGAAATTATCTAATATTTATGCTATAATAATTTACGGAATACATCTGTATTACTATCGAACCAAATTTTAAGGAGAAAAATTTAATATGCTTGTAGATAAACCATTAAAGCTGTTTTCATTAAATGCTAACATTCCATTAGCACAACAAGTAGCGAAGTCACTAGGAGTAGAATTAAGCAAATGTAGTGTAAAAAAATTCAGTGACGGTGAGGTTTCAATTAATATAGAGGAAAGTGTACGTGGTAGCGAAGTATTCGTACTACAATCAACTAGTGGTCCTGTAAATGACAATTTAATGACTTTATTAATTATGATAGATGCACTTAAACGTGCTTCAGTGGACACTATTAACGTTGTAATTCCTTATTACGGATATGCGCGTCAAGATAGAAAAGCAAGAAGTCGTGAACCAATTACTGCTAAATTAGTAGCTAATCTACTAGAGGTAGCAGGAGCAGATCGTATAATTGCATTAGATCTTCACGCTCTTCAAATTCAAGGTTTCTTTGATATTCCAGTTGATCACCTTATGTGTGTACCAATTATTGCGAAATATTTCAAAGAAAAACTTCCAGATATGGAAGAGGTGGTTGTTGTATCACCAGACCACGGTGGTGTAACACGTGCTAGAAAACTGGCAGATGCGTTAAATACACCAATCGCAATTATCGATAAGAGAAGACCAAAACCAAATGTTGCTGAAGTTATGAATATTGTAGGTAACATTGAAGGAAAAACTTGTATCCTTATAGATGATATTATTGACACAGCAGGAACAATTACTTTAGGAGCTCAAGCACTTAAAGATAGAGGAGCAAAAGAAGTTTATGCAAGTTGCTCACATGCTGTGTTAAGTGGACAAGCATTAGATAGAATCGAAAATTCTCCAATTAAAGAATTAGTATATGCTAACACAATAGATATACCAGAAGAGAAAAAATTAGATAAGATGGTACCGTTATGTGTAGGTGATTTAATAGCTAAAGCTATTTACAAAATCCACAATAACGAACCTGTAAGTGTTCTTTTTGAATAATAATTAATTAAATCAAGCTCTGAGAAGGCAGCGGTGTCCGTTGCCTTCTTTAAGTCATATATTCGATAGTAAATAAAATAATGAGAGGATAACTTATGAAATTAATAGTAGGATTAGGAAATCCAGGTAAACAATACGAAAATACAAGACATAACATTGGTTTTATGGTTCTAGACGAACTAGCAAGATCATGGAATGTAAATTTTGATAAAACTAAATTCAATGCAGAATACGCTATGACGTATCACAATGGAATTAAATATTTATTAGTAAAGCCAACAACATATATGAATTTATCAGGAGAGGCAGTAGGAAAGTTTTATGATTATTTTGAAATTGATATAGAAGATATTTTGATAATCTATGATGACTTAGATACAAAAACTGCAAACTTTAAACTTAAAGCAAAAGGGAGTAGCGGGGGACATAACGGGATTAAGAGTATCATAAGTCACCTTGGAACAGAAAAATTCAATAGACTTAAAATTGGTATAGATAGACCAACTCCACCTATGAAGGTTGTTGATTATGTATTAGGAAGATTTTCAAAAGATGAAATGGTTGAAATTGGAAAAATTTATTCGAAAAGTATAAATTGTATTGAAGATTTTTCTAAAATGAATTTTGTAGATTTGATGAATAAATATAATTAAAAGAATAAATGCAGCATTAGAGGAAGGAAGTTCCCCTCTGCTGCTATTTGTCGTAGGAAGGAGCGTACATGATAAAAGAAAGTCTGTTAGAAATAGTTGATTTGCAATTTGAAAAAAAATATAAACACATAGGGATTTATGGACAAAATCTAACAACACGTGCTTTGGAAATATATAACGAATATAAACAAAGTAATAACACTGTTGTAGTGCTATCTCAAAGTAAGGCAGAGGCTGAAGAATTATTTGCAATTTTAAGTGATTTCGAAGGAGAAACTTATATTTATCCAGAAATAGATATATTAAAACGTCATACATCTAAAAGTAATGATCTAGTCCAAAATTCAATAAAAGTTCTTGAAAACTTGGTGAATAATATACAAAGCATAATTATTATACCGATAGAAGCTATCTATAGAACAGTAAAAAATCCTAGCGATTTTAAAAATAATAGTTTTGAAATTAGTGAAGATACTGTCATTAGTTTTGATGAGTTACAGAAGAAACTCGTAAATATGGGTTATCGCAGAGTTGAGAGTGTTGATGTAGTTGGAGAGTTTTCAAAAAGAGGTAGTATAGTCGATATTTTTAGCCCATTAAGTGAAAAGCCGATACGATTAGATTTCTTTGACGATGAACTTGATAGTATGAGGATTTTTGATGAAATTACACAAAGATCTCTAGATAGAATTGATAGTGCAGTTATTTATCCAACAAGTGATTTTTTCCTTACTTCTGAAGAAAAAGACATAGTTGTTGAGAAAATACTCTCTAAGTTGGATGATAAAAAGATACAAGAAGATGAAAATTATCAAGAAATTAGTACTTATCTTAAAGAAAAAATAGAAATCTATAGAGCAACAGGAGATTTTAGTGACTTAGAGAGTTTCTCAAATTTAATTTATGAAAATTCATTTAGTATTGTAGATTATTTAAATGATGATACTATTATCTTCTATGACAATTATTACAAAATCTTAGAAAAAATAGAAGGATTAAGAGAGTACTTTTTAACGAGTTTGCAGGAAATGAATAGAAGCTATATCTATCAAGATGTAATAGACAATATAGCATTTGAAAAGATTCAAAATTTAGATAGTAGAAAATACTATTTATCTACTTTAAAATTAAATGATAAAATTATTGAGAAAAACTATAACTTAGATATAATTGACTTAACATATTATTCAAGTGAAGAGTATTTAGCTAAGGAAATTAGAGAAAAATTAACAGATAATTATAAGGTAATAATTTCATTAAATACTCAAAAGCAAAGAGATTATGTCGAAAAAGTTCTGTTTGATAATTATTTTTATGATGATATTTACTACGGTGTTAAAGAAGGGAAAATTTTTATTGATGTAAATAAATATCACCTTAAGGGGTTAGAGGATAGAAAGAATAAAATATTTTTATTAACACCTCGTGAACTTTTTACCGAAGAAGAGAGAAAAAAACGTCGCGTAAAATTCAAATATACTAACTCAGAAAAAATACGAAATTATCAAGAGTTAAATATTGGTGATTATATTGTTCATGTTAGCCATGGGATTGGACTTTATGAGGGTATAGAAAATGTCGAAGTAGGAGGAGTATATAAAGACTTCTTAAAGATCGTCTACGATGGTGGAGATATTATTTATGTAGATATAAATAATATGAACTATATTCAAAAATATACAGCTTCTACAGACAACAGAAAACCTGCACTGAATAAACTGGGTACTAAAAATTGGCAAAAGACTAAGAGTAGAGTTCGTAAAGAAATTGAAGATATTTCTGAGGACTTGATTAAACTGTATATCAAACGTGAGTTGAGTTCGGGATATGCATATAGTTTTGACGGTAGTATGCAGGCTGAATTTGAAGCTGATTTCGCATTTACTCCAACTGAAGATCAGGTAAAAGCTACTGAAGAAATCAAAAGAGATATGGAAAAAGAACGTCCAATGGATAGACTCCTTTGCGGAGATGTTGGATTTGGTAAAACGGAAGTAGCGATGAGGGTTGCGTTTAAAGCTGTTACCGATAATAAGCAAGTGGCTGTTTTAGTACCAACAACACTACTTGCTGAACAACACTATGATAACTTTGTAAGTAGATTTGCGAATTTTCCTATTAATATAGAAGTTGTTAGTAGGTTTAAATCTGCAAAAGATATTACAGAAATTTGTAAAAAACTTGAAGAAGGTAAGATTGATATCATCGTAGGAACGCATAAACTATTAAACGATAAGTTTAAATATAGAGATTTAGGTTTATTAATAATAGATGAAGAACAACGTTTCGGAGTTAAACATAAAGAAAAAATTAAACATCTAAAAAATACAGTAGATGTACTTACTCTTAGTGCTACACCTATACCAAGAACACTGCATATGAGTTTGATTGGAATTAGGGATTTATCTGTAATAGAGACACCACCAAGAGAACGACAACCTATCCAGACATTCGTAACAGCTCAGAATAAAATGGTTATTAAAGAAGCGGTTATGAATGAGGTGAATCGTGGAGGACAGGTATTTTATGTTTATAATAGAGTAGAGACAATCGATGAGAAGTATTTAGAGCTAAAAAGATTATTACCTGATATTAATATCGCTTATGCCCATGGTCGTATGAGTCAAAGAGAACTTGAGAATATTATGTCAGATGTTATCGATAGAAAATATGACATGTTAATATCAACGACTATTATAGAAACTGGTATTGATATTTCAAATGTAAATACTTTGATTGTCGAAGATGCTGATCGTTTTGGATTAAGTCAGTTGTATCAACTTCGTGGGCGAGTTGGACGAAGTAACAGAGAGGCCTATGCATACTTAATGTACGAACCGTTTAAATCATTAACAGAAAACTCGGAGAAAAGATTATCAGCGATTAAGAACTTTACTTCTCTAGGAAGTGGATTCAAGATTGCCATGCAGGATTTATCTATTCGTGGAGCAGGGGATGTCTTAGGTGGAAGACAACATGGATTTATCGATTCGGTAGGTTATACGTTATATTCTCAAATGTTAGAACAAGAAATCCAAGCTAAAAAAGGAATTTTAGAACCTTTATTAGAAAAAGATAGAACGCAAGATGTGAGTTACTATGAAAATATTATTAAAGAAGCAGCCCCTTCAATTAAAAAGGATATTTTTGAAGTTGAGACTGATAATCTTGAAATCAAACTTAATGTAGATGCCTTTATTCCGAAAGAGTATATTTCTAGTGATGCAGATAAAATAGATTTCTATAAGAGATTGAACAATGTTGTTAGTGACGAAGAAATAGAAAGTATTGTTGAAGATTTAATTGATAGATTCTCTGATTTTGGAGAAGAAGTAAATAATCTAATAGATATTTGTTATTTAAAAGTTATGGCGAAAAATACTATGGTTACTAGTATAAAAGAATTAGCCAATAAAGTTGTTATAACATTCGATAAAGAAATTATGAATAATCTAAAAGGAAAAGAATTATTTACTGCATTAACTCCTCATAAAGATACACGCATTATTGCAAAGGATGGATTTTTCTTAGAAATTGATAAAAAAGAAAGATATTGCATTAGACGAATTAGAGAAATGCTTACTTTAGTAAATAGTAATTTGGAGGCTACGTATGAATAAACATAGATGTCCATGGGCAAAAGCTCCCTTAGATATTGAATATCATGATAATGAATGGGGCAGAGAAACTCATGATGAACAGATGCTATTCGAATATTTAGTATTAGAGGGTATGCAAGCAGGATTAAGTTGGTCGTTAATATTAAAAAAACGTGAGAACTTTAAACGTGCTTTTGATAATTTTGATTATAATATTTGTGCAAATTATACTGATGAATATTTAGAATCATTAAGGGAAGATGAGAGTATTATAAGAAATAAATTGAAAATCTATTCAGTTAGAAAAAATGCTCTTGCATTTATTAAAGTACAAAAAGAATTTGGAAGTTTTGACAAGTATATCTGGGGTTTTACAGATTATAAAAAAATCAATAATAAGTTAGAAAGCTACAAGGATGCACCGAGTGAATCAGAGTTATCGATAAAAATAAGTAAAGATATGAAAAAAAGAGGATTTAGTTTTGTAGGAAGCACAATCATCTATAGTTATCTACAGGCTATCGGTATAATAAACGACCATGAAAAAAGTTGTTTTTGTTATGAAGCATGCTGTTAGTGAAAAAATAAGATTATTAATATCAAAAGTATATTTACTCAGTTCAGCGATGAAACCCGAAAAGAGCTTTACTTTAAATAAAATAACGTCTATAATAGATTAGGATATTTAATTACAAGATTGGATTTTATAAATGGATAAGAGAATTGTTAAAATTGAAGAAATAAAAGACAATGAGGTCTTTGTTAACACATTTTTAGAAGAAATAAAAAAAATACAAGAGATTCCTAAAATGCCGAAGTGTGAGTTTTTGCACATTGGAGCGACGAGTACAACACAGGTATTGGGAGAGAAAATTGTAGATATGCTTGTTGTTGTTGAGAATTTACACGAGATAACAACATTTGATGAGAAAAGGTTAAACAATATAGGTTATCATAGAATAGCTCATAATGGAATAAAAGGTGTAATTAAGTACGCTAGAATAATTGATTATCTAACAATGAGCTATGATGTAGTATTAAATGTAGTTCAACGAGATACAGAAATACACAAAGATTTTATAAAAGTTAGAGAAGTTTTTAATAATGAAGATTTAAAAAATGACTATAATTCATTTAAAAAGAATAATAAAGAACTTTCATTTAAAGATTATTCAGCACAAAAAATAATATTTATAAATGAAATGTTAAAAAGGATTGAAAATAATGATTAAGATAAAAAAAATTGAGGAGATTCTTCAAAGTAGTGAAGTACTGTATAATGAACCTCTAAGAAATTATAGTTTCACAAAAACAGGTGGAAATGCTGAGATTTTAGTGAAAATTAACAATGAAAAAGATTTACAAAATGTAATAGCATATAGCAACAAAAATAATATTGAATTGACTATACTTGGCAATGGTTCGAATGTATTAATTTCTGATAACGGAATTAGCGGGATTGTTGCTCTTACTAGTGACATGAATAATATTGAATTATTAGATGGTGATATTATTTCTTGTTATGCGGGATTAACATTAAAAGAATTAACAGAGTTTTGTATAGAAAATAGCTTAACAAATCTTGAATTTTCATGTGGTATTCCAGGAAGTGTTGGTGGAGCAATCTTCATGAATGCTGGTGCATACGGTGGTGAGATGAAAGAAGTTGTTCAAAAAGTTGAGGTTTTCACTAAAAATGGTGAAAAGAAAATATATACAAATGAACAAATGGAATTTTCTTACAGACATTCTGTAATTCAAGAAACTAAAGAAATCATTTCTAGAGTTTATTTCCAAATGAAAAAAGGAAATAAAGAAGAAATTGTCTCTAAAGTAGAAGAATTAAATAAAATGCGCTCAGATAAGCAACCTTTAGAATACCCTTCATGTGGTTCTGTATTTAAAAGACCAGAAGGATACTTCGCAGGGAAATTAATCCAAGATGCAGGATTACAAGGCTTAACTGTAGGAGGAGCGCAAGTATCAAAAAAACATGCAGGATTTATGGTTAATATAAATTCAGCAACTTGTGAAGATTATAAAAACTTAATAAAAGAAGTTCAGAAAAAAGTTTTTGAAGACTCAGGTGTTGAACTTGAGTGTGAAGTTAAAATATTAGGTGAATAAAAAAAGAAGTGACTCGATAAAATCGTGATTTTGGAGAAACAAGATTTTGTTGAGTCACTTTCGCAAAGTTTATTGGCTTTTAGATATTAATAAATCACTGCGTCTATGATTTCACATATGAACTTTGTTAAATTTTAGGGCTGGATTAGCCCTATTTTTATTTAATACTATCTATAAATTTTTTATATTGTGCTAGATTTTGCTCATTTTTATTGTTTGTTTTTGGAGTATAGAATGTTCTTCCTATTAAGTTATCAGGAAGATATTGTTGCTTAATATAACCAGTTGGATGACTGTGTGGATATTGGTAACCAACGCCACGATTTAGTTTATCAGCTCCGTAATAATGTGCATCTCTCAAGTGATCAGGAATAATAAATTTTGGATTTGTCTTAGTTTCATGTAGTGCATTATCGATTGCCATATAAGCACTATTAGATTTTAATGAAAGAGATAGTTGGATAACTGCGTTGGCTAATGGTATTCTAGCTTCGGGTAGTCCAAGCATCTTCGCACTTTCAATAGCAGCATGAACAAAAGGTCCGATATTTGGATTAGCTAGACCAATATCTTCATAAGCTATAACACTCATTCTTCTATATATAGTGTCCAAATCACCACTATCAATCAATAATGCTAAGTAATATAGTGAAGCATCTACATCACTTCCACGAATAGATTTTTGAAAAGCACTAATAATGTCATAAAAAGCATCGCCATCTTTGTCATAGGCTTTGAATTTTCCTAGGGATAAGTTTAATAGCTCCTCTTTTGTAATAATTTCACCTTCATTTGATAAATTATATAAAATTTCAAAAGTATTTAGTGAGAATCTTAAATCTCCAGAAGAGTTAAGAGCGATTGTTTTAAACACATCATCTTCGATTGATAATTCTTTGGGGAATATTTCTTTATTATTTGCTATTTTTTTTAGATATTCATAAATATCATCATTGGAAACTTGTTGTAATTCAAAAATAATTAAACGTGATCTAATCGCAGGATTTACGGTATGATATGGATTATTGGTTGTACATCCAATAACGTATATATTATCAAATTCGATTTCAGGAAGAAGTATATCTTGCATAGGTTTAGTTAATCTATGAAATTCATCAAGAAGTAAAATAACTTTTTTAAACCTTTTAGATTCTTCTATTACTGCAGTTAAATCTTTCTTAGTACAATTTACAGCATTTAGTATTTTAAATTTATAGTCTAGTTCGTTAGCAAGAGCATTTGCTATAGATGTTTTTCCAGTTCCAGGGGGTCCATATAATATAAAAGAAAACATTTTTTTGCTTTCTACTATTTTAGTAAGAACTTTTCCATCTCCAATTAAATGATGCTGTCCGATTATGTCGTTTATTTTAGTAGGGCGTAATCTATTGATAAGGGTTTCCATGGTACCTCCTTTAAAATTTTATTATCTAATGTTAATTATATCATAATTGAGAAGGTTGTTGTTAGAAAGTTTAACTAGACTAGGAGTGAGTGCAGAAGAAATAATAAAATTTTACATAAGTTGAAATTTATGGTAAAATAGATTAATCACAACTAGGGGATGTTTAGGATTCGACAGGGATGCTAGTCTTCTTGGTGGCATGTAGGAGGGTTGTCTTCTTTAACAACACATCAGTTAAATATAACTGGCGAAAAAACAAATTACGCTTTAGCAGCTTAATAAGCTAAAGGCTGATTACTTTGTTTGACTGTGACAAAGCTAATCGGTTCATTCTTAGCAGTCTACGATTTTTTTCTTCTGTTTGTAGAAAAAAATAAGAGATTAATCAAACTCGTTTTCCATTGCCTGTTTATCGGCTTAAGTGGAGAATTAAATTTAATAGGTAAACTAAACATGTAGAGGCTAAGGGGAGGTATTTTTGGACGCGGGTTCAAATCCCGCCATCTCCATTTTAATTAGAAGAAAGTAGACCATTTTGGTATTACTTTCTTTTTTTTATTAAAAAAACTACGCACACGAATGTTTAAATATATTTAATATACTTTATATTTTTAGTATGATATAATATACTTATAATCAAAAGGAAGAAAAAAGGATGCTAATTAAATTTTCAGATAGATTTTATTATACAAAACAACGATATATGTATTTAGAACCAACACTTGGTTATGTAAAAGGAGAGTATTTTTCAGTAATGTTAGATTCGGGAAATGGACCTACACAAGTGGCGAATTTTTTGAATGAATTAAAAGAAAATAACCTTCCTATGCCAAGTTATGTGATATTAACTCATCATCATTGGGATCATAGTTTTGGGGCTGCTTATTTGGATATTCCAGTAATAGCGACAGATAGAGCTAGAGATTCTTTAATTGAATTATCTCAGTTAGAATGGGATGAGGAGAGTTTATATCAAAGGGTAAAAGATGGAACCGAAATAAAATATAGTGCGGATGTTATAAGAAGAGTTTATGAAGATCATGAAATAAAAATTAGAATTCCAGATATGCCAAAGATGGCAGATTTTAATTTGAATCTAGGAAAGATTAAATTAAATTGTTTATATAGTGATAATTCTCATTCTAATGATGCATTTTTAATTTATATTCCAGAAGAAAAAGTGCTATTTTTAGGAGATAGCCATGCTAAAAATTACTATACGAAACCTATGGCATATAATAAAGAGAAGCTTCGCGATTATATAGATAAGATAACAGAACTTGATTTTGAACATGCTCTTCCTGGGCATGGAAATATATTCACAAGAGAGGAATTGTTAGAATATCTAGAAAAAGAATATACAAAAATGAGGTGATTATAAATGGATTTAATGATGTCACTCGATTGGATTCTTTTAGTTACAATGTCGTTAACTTTTTGCCAACAATTGTTCTCAAAAAAGTTTAACTTATTTGGAATATTATCTCTACTTAGTTTGGCGACATATATAGCCCTTCATTCTTATTCTACAGGATTAAGTATTTTTGTTCTTTTATTGTTTATAGGAGGACTAGCATTAATAGGACTTGAGATGTTCGTTCCTGGTGGAATAGTTGGGACTGTAGGAATTATTACCGTAGTATATGCAATAATTTATGTGAATAAATCAACATATTATATTGCTTTTATACTTGTAGTATCTCTAATTCTTGCGGTGATATTATATTATGTAAATCGAAATGTTTTCCATAAAAAACTGATGTTTTTAGATAGACTTGTCTTGAATGATTCTATTTCTACAGAAAATGGTTATGTAGCTAGTGAGAGTAGAGTAGAGTTAGTAGGGAAGAAATTAAAAGCATATACTGATTTACGCCCTGCAGGAGTAGCTATATTAGATAATGAGAAGTTAGATGTGGTTACTGATGGAGATTTTATAGAAAAAGGTAATGAAGTTGAAATTGTACGCGTTGAAGGAATGCGTATAGTTGTTAAGAAAATATAAATAACATAAGGAGGTAGTATTATGCCAGAATTAGTATTTACAGGTATTATTGTGGTAGTAGTGCTGATTGTGCTATCGATATTCTTTACTTTCTTTCCACTTGGTCTTTGGATTAGTGCGATTGCAGCAGGAGTTAAGGTTAGTATCTTCACACTTGTTGGTATGAGATTAAGACGTGTTATTCCAAGTAGAGTAATTAATCCGATGATTAAAGCACACAAAGCAGGATTGGCAGTTACTATTAATCAACTAGAAAGTCACTATTTAGCGGGGGGGAATGTCGATAGAGTAATTAACGCTCTTATTGCAGCTCATAGAGCTAATATAGTAAGTTTAACATTTGAACGTTGTGCAGCTATTGATTTGGCAGGGCGTGATGTTCTTCAAGCGGTTCAAATGAGTGTTAACCCGAAAGTTATTGAAACACCATATATTGCAGGGGTTGCGATTAATGGTATTGAGGTTAAAGCTAAAGCGAGAATTACAGTTCGTGCAAATATTGAGCGACTTGTAGGGGGAGCTGGAGAGGAGACTGTTATTGCCCGTGTAGGTGAAGGTATAGTTTCTACAATCGGTTCTTCTGAATCACACACAGTAGTTTTAGAGAATCCGGATAGAATTTCTAAAACAATTTTGGATAAAGGATTAGATGCTGGTACTGCATTTGAAATCTTATCAATCGATATTCTAGATGTTGACATCGGTCAAAATATCGGTGCTAATTTACAAACTGAACAAGCTATTGCTGATAAGAATATAGCACAAGCGAAAGCTGAACAACGTCGTGCTATGGCGGTTGCAGCTGAGCAAGAGATGAAAGCTAGAATCCAAGAAATGCGTGCTAAAGTTGTAGAAGCTGAAGCTGAATTACCACTTGCTATGGCGAAAGCTTTCCAAGAAGGTAATTTAGGTATTATGGATTATATGAATTATAAAAATATCGAAGCTGATACAGGTATGAGAGATTCAATTAAACGTATGTCACAACCTGAAGCAGGAGCAGGTAAATAATTAGATAATAAGGAGGGTGTGAAATGTCGTTTTTAATTTTCGCAGCGCCAATAATATTTATCATAATTTTTGCTATTTTCGCAGTTGTCTTCGCTTCTGACAGTAAAAGATACAGAAAAAATTTAGATAATTCAAAACAGATGGAATTAGACAATGCTCGAGAGCAGGCGTTAAAGGCAGTGGAAGAAATGAAAAGAATCAAAGAGGCAGCCAAAAATGGCTTAAATGATTCTGAAATCAAAGAAAAGGAATTAGAGAATCAACAAGTTTATAAGGAAGATATATATGAACAACAGGTTGATAGTTCTACTGTAAATAAATACCAACAGTATTATAATGAAAATTATAATAGAGGAAAAAATAGATTTGATATACAAAGAAACTTTCAGCAAATATCAATTAAACAAGAGGATACAAAAAAACTAGAATTTTCTAAAGAGAATCTTGTTCGCGGGATATTAGCTAACGAGTATCTTAATAGAAATACTAGGAGGGGACGATAATGAATTCATTAGTATTCATTTTGGTAATGTTTATTCTCTCGTTAGTTTTTGATAAGCTTAAACAAGCGAGAGTAAAAACCGAAGAGCTCCCTAAAAAGAAAAAAAAGGTGAAAATTTCAACTGATAAGGTAAGTAGTAATAATCCTAGAATTAAGGAAGAACCTTTAGAAAGAAAGCCTAGAGTTATAGTTGATAGAGAAAAAGAAATAGTTTCAAACACTTTAACTTTTGATAAAGAAAGAATTCTTAACGATATAATTTTTTCAGAAGTATTGTCAAAATCAAAAAGTAAAAGATAATAAATAGGAGGTGTAATATGAAAAAGCCATTTAACTATATTAGTTATTGTATTTATTCATTTATGCCTCTTTATTTTGTTTTGCTTATATACACATTTGTAAAAGAGGATATGGAAGCTTTACTTTTAACTATAGTACTTATAATTGTATCAATATTTGTGTTAATGCTTCAGGTTAATAGTAGACCTACAAATATATTCGTATGTGGAAAAAAAGAAATATCTAAACAAAACGGTATTGATCAATATTATTTAGTACTCATGATAATAGTTAACTTTTTGATTATTAATAATAAAATACATTTTTTATATAAAATAATAATTTTTGTAATTATATATTATGTGTTATCATTAATGTTATTTAAATATAAAAATTATACATTAACATTATTAGGCTACAAAATGTACATAATTCGTGATAAAATAGTATATAGCAAGAAAAGTCAAGAAGAGATATATAAAATATTAAAAGATAAGAAGAGTTTGCAGATAATAGAAGTATCTAATAATATTTATATTGAAAATGAAAAATATAGAATGACTAATTTTTATTGTAAAAACTTTTAGCTAGTAGGAGATTTTACCTCTATCATACAAGAAGAATAATTAAGGAGAATATGCTATGAGAGTTGTTGATATCATAGATAAAAAGAAAAAGAATAAGGAACTTACAAAGGATGAAATTGAATTTTTACTAGACGGATACCTTAAAGGAATAGTGCCTGATTATCAGATGAGTTCATTTTTAATGTCTGTTTATTTTAATAATATGACAAAAGATGAACTAACTAACTTCACTTTAACTATGAGGGATTCTGGAGATACAATCTACTTTGACGATTTAGATCACTATCTTGTTGATAAACATTCTACAGGTGGAGTAGGTGATAAGGTTACTGTGGTTCTAGGACCGATTTTATCAGCGGTAGGAATGGCTACGACAAAGTTATCTGGTAAAGGTTTAGGTCATACTGGAGGAACGATTGATAAGTTCGAAGCTATTAGAAATTTTAAATTTAGTACAACAAAAGAAGAACTAGTGGAAGTAGCTAGTAAAACTGGAGTGGGGTTAATGGGGTACAGTGACAATATTGTTCCATTGGATAAGAAAATCTATGCATTACGTGATGTAACAGCAACTGTAGATAGTATTCCATTAATAGCAAGCAGTATCATGAGTAAGAAACTGGCGATTCAATCTGATTTAATTATTCTAGATGTAAAAGTCGGTGACGGTGCTTTTATGAAAACTATAGAAGATGCTAGAGAGTTATCTCGTAGAATGGTTGAGATTGGAAATAGTGTAGGTAGAAAAACAATAGCAGTACTGACTAATATGGAAGAACCATTAGGATATAATATTGGGAATGCTAATGAAATTATCGAAGGAATAGAAGCTTTAAAAGGCAATTGGTCTAGCGATTTAAAAGAAGTTGTTTACGAAATTGTCTACCTAGCGTTAAAACACAAAGGTGAAGTTAAGACGTTTGAAGAAGCAGCTAAAAAAATAGACGAAGTTATTGCTAATGGTCGTGCACTAGAACTATTAAAACAATTTATTGAACTTAGTGGAGGAGACGGCGAAGTTATAAATAATTATGAACTGTTACCAACGCCTAAGTCAGTACTAGAAGTATTCTCAGAAGAAGAAGGTTTTGTAACAAAAATCAAAGCAGAAGAAATAGGTAAAGCAGCGATGGTTATTGGAGCTGGTCGTGCTACTAAAGAAGATGAGGTAGACCACGCTGTAGGAATTGAGCTTAAGAAAAAAGTCGGAGATAAGGTAGAAAAAGGTGATGTTATCGCTGAAATTTACTACAACGATGAAAAAAATGTTCAATCAAGTAAAGCGATGGTTTTAGATGCTTATGTAATAGGAAAAGAAAAAATAGAAAATATTAAAAATATATTAGAAGTAATAGAATAGAGGTAAAAAATGGGATTAAATAAATATATCGATCATACAATTTTAAAGGCGACAGCAAGTAGTGCTGATGTTCAAAAACTTTGCGCGGAAGCAATTGAACATAAATTTTATAGTGTTTGTGTTAATGGTTGTTACGTTGCAGATGCCAAGCATCTTTTACAAGGAACTGATGTTAAAGTTGCGGCTGTTGTAGGTTTTCCATTAGGTGCAATGACTACTGCTGCGAAAGTATTCGAAGCCAAAGAAGCGGTAGAAAATGGAGCAAGCGAAATAGATATGGTTATCAATGTTGCTAAATTGAAAGATGGTGAGTTTGATTATGTAGAAAATGAAATTCGTCTTATTAAAGAAGCGATTGGAGATAATGTATTAAAAGTTATAATTGAAACTTGTTATTTAACTGATGAAGAAAAAGTTAAAGCCTGTGAGTTATCATTAGTAGCTAAAGCAGATTTTGTAAAAACTTCAACTGGTTTTGGAACTGATGGTGCAACGTATGAAGATGTAAAATTAATGAAGTCTGTAGTAGGTGACAATGCAAAAGTTAAAGCAAGTGGTGGAGTTAGAGATAAAGAAACTGCACAAAAATATGTTGATCTTGGCGCAGAAAGATTAGGAACAAGTTCAGGAATAGAGATTGTAAAATAATATAATTTAGTAAAGGTCTAAATGTTAAAATGTTATTCTATTTATTGTAATTAAGAGAATTCTAGAGATAAGATAAAAAGAATTAAGTTAAACTGTTAAGAAGATGAAAAAGCTCAGATTAACATAAAAAAATAATTTAAATCAGTCTCAAGGTATTATATCTAATAAATATTATAAGGAGCGACGTACTAGTGATGATTTTTAAATCATTATTTTGGTGGACGCTCCTTTTTTTATTTGGAATTAATTATTCAGTACATATATATCTTTGTGTTTTCTAAAAGTGATAGTATTGTATTTATGTATTAACAGGGGAAATAGAGTATCATTTTTACCATCTATAAATAAAAAAGTTATTAATTGTAGCTTTATTTTGGGGTGTTTATTAAATTGTAATAGAAATATTATTTTGATAGAATAAAATTGTAATAATATGTATTTAGGAGCAAACGTTTTATGCGAGCACAAAATAAAAATAATAAAATTTTAAAGTTTTCAATTAGAAAATTATCATTTGGGGCAGCACCTGTTGTTATTGGCGCATTAATCTTTGGAAGCTATATGCCAACTAAAGCTTATGCAAGTGACAATGGTATAAATGTTAATTATACTTATCTAACTGAAAATGAACTTACAGAATCGGAAAAAAGCTTAATTAAAAATAGTATACCAAATGATTTAAAAAATAACGAAACCTATTATATGGTTTATAAGAAAGAAAGTCATAATGCTAGCGCTGATACACTGAAAACAAAATTATTACCTAATACTGGAGAAAGTTCACTCCCATTAGCTGGATTAGGTCTAGGAACAGCAGTTCTAGTGGTGTTTCTAATATCAAAAAAACATAGAAATAAAGTACTTAGTGTTGTTTTGATTGGTAGTTTAGGACAGAGTGCTATAGTACCTTATCATTCTTTTGCTTTAGAAAGCAAAGACTTAGTTCAATATAATACAAAAGCAACTATAAGTAATTCTTCTGAACTTGCCAAAGGTGTAATTCAAATAGAAGGATACAGATATATAGGATTTTTCACGCAAAATGATTTAGAAGAACACTCTCGAGTTACAGAAAAGATTCTCCCAAGTGAAACGAAAGAATCGTCAATTAAGAAGGGTAAATCATTAACTAAAACAGAAAAAGTTGAGAAAATTGAGGTACCTAAAATTGGATCTCGCAAACAAGATACAGAAATCTCAAAACCAAAGATTGAATATAAAACAACGCCAGAGGAAGGTGTACGTAACTTATCTATAAATAAACCAGAACTAAGATCAACTAAGGAAGTTATCCCTTTTGAAACTATTAGAAAATTTGACAATACGTTGCCAAAAGGTGAGACTAAAGTTCTTAAAGATGGTGTTAATGGGAAAAAAGTGGTGTTTAGCGAAGTAACGACGGTTGATGGCAAAGAGACTAGTAGAATCATTAAAACTTCTATTACTAGGAATGTTGTCAATAAAGTTATTGCTGTCGGTACTTTAGAAGTAGCAAAAGGTAAATCGTTAGTCCAACCAGAAAAACCGATAGGAGTGGTAAGCGAGAAAGGTGAATCGTTAGTACAGCCAGAGAAACCGAAAGGAGTAGTAAGCGAGAAAGGTGAATCGTTAGTGCAACCGGAGAATCCAAAAGGAGTGGTAAGTGAGAAAGGTAAAGCGCTAGTGCAGCCGGAGAAACCAAAAGGAGTGGTAAGTGAGAAAGGCGAATCGCTAGTACAGCCGGAGAAACCGAAAGGGATAGTAAGCGAGAAAGGCGAACCGTTAGTACAGCCAGAGAACCCGATAGGAGTGGTAAGTGAGAAAGGTGAAAGCCTAGTTCAACCAGAGAACCCAGAAGGGGTAGTAAGCGAGAAAGGCGAATCATTAGTACAACCAGAAAATCCAGAAGGAGTGGTAAGTGAGAAAGGCGAACCGTTAGTACAGCCAGAGAATCCAGTAAAAGAAATTCCAAAAGAGAAAAAACCACCTGTATTAACATTAGCTAAGATCGAAGAACATACTCTTGATCGCTCTGCTAACTTGACATATACTTTAGAAAATGAGGATTCAGTCGAGATTAAATCTATTATGGCGGAAGTCCGTGATGGTGAAAATGTAGTTAAACGATTAGATTTAACTACATCTAAATTAAAAGATATTGCAGATAATCTTAAATTGTATAAAGACTATATCGTCAGAACAACTATGATTTATAATCGAGGAAAAGTAGATGAGACTTCAGTATTAGAAGAAAGACCACTAAGGCTTGATCTAAAAAAAGTTGAAGTTAAAAATATCAAAGAAACAAGCTTGATACATGTTAACGAACAAGGTGAGGAATCTGATAGTAGCTTATTAAACGCTATTCCTGAAAATATAAAAGAATATTATTTGAAAGTGACTTCTCGTGATAATAAAACAACTAAACTTGCTATTGATAAAATAGAAGAAGTAAAAGTTGGAGAAGATTGGTTTTATAAAGTTAGTGCAAAAGCTCAAGACTTAGTGCGAAGAACGAGTGAAAATAAAATAGAGGATACTTATTCTTATTATATCGCGAAACCCAAACCACATATTGGTGATGTGTATTATGATTTTAAAGATTTAATAGAAGCTATGCAAAAAACTCCTTCGGGAACATTCAAACTTGGGGCTGATTTAAGCGCGGTTAGTATAAAACCACTCGGAAAATCTTATGTTACTCAGAAATTTACAGGAACATTAACAAGTGTTGATGATAAGCACTATTCAATTCATAATATACAACACCCTCTATTTAGTAAATTAGAGAATGCAACTATTAAGAATGTAAACTTAGAGAATGTAAATATTAATTTACCAGGAACAAATGATGTCGCTTCACTTGCACAGATAGCAAAAGGTGGAATTATTGAAAATGTTAAAGTAACGGGTAGTGTCATCGGGGCAAACGAAGTGGCTGGTATTGTTAATAAGTTAGATGAAGGGAAAATGACTAATATTGCATTCATTGGCAAAGTTCAAGCAACAGGAAATAGGGGATCTAATCTTGCTGGAATAGCAGGTGATGTTTGGCGTGGTAATATTGAAAAAGCCTATGTTGATGCTGAAATTACAGGTGATAGATCACGAACGGGAGGAATAGCAGGTAACATAAGCCATGGTTTAAATTCTGATGGAATAGGTAGATGGGGATATATAAGAAATTCTGTAGCAAAAGGTACTATTGATGTTCCTAATAGTGGAGAAAATGGAGGTCTTATAGGTAAGAACTGGCCTTGGGGTGTTATTGAAAATACTGTTACAATGATGGATGTTAAGAAGGGTGACGTATTCTTTGGATCAAGAGATATGGACGATGAAAATGTTACCGATTGGGTTGTTAATAAGAATTTCACAGTAACAGGTATTAGCAAAGGTGGAAAAACTCATAGAAACTCTCATAGAATCAAAGATATTACTAAAGATGAAGCAGATGCGAAAATTAAAGCGATGATGATTACTGCTGATAAATTAGTTAGTACACAACCAACTGTAGATAAGCTTAACAACAAAGTTTCTCATGAAGATGAATATAAAAATATTCAAGATTACCAAGAAAAGCGTGATCAGGCATATCGTAACATAGAAAAACTACAACCATTCTATAATAAAGATTGGATAGTAAATCAAGGTAATAAATTAGATGAAAATTCTAATCTTGTAACTAAGAGAGTTTTATCGGTAACAGCTATGAAGGATACAGAATTTGTAACAGATTCAGAAAATGCTAATAAAATCATGGTTCACTATGCTGATGGAACAAAAGAATTGTTTAATATTTCAGCAAAAGAATCTCAAGTAGCTCAAGTGAAAGAATATAGTATAGAAAACTTAGGAGATATAGTATATACGCCGAATATAGTTATTAAAAATAGAGATACTTTAGAAGCTAAAGTTAAAGAATTATTGCTATCTGTTGAGTTACAGTCTCAAGCTGTTCGTAATATTCTTGAGAAGAGAGATACTAAAAATGATCCTACAGCCAATAGCGAAGCTCGTCAAAATGGATATATTCGTGATTTATTCTTAGAAGAAAGTTTCAAAGAGGTTAGAGATAATATCGATAAGTTTGTTAAGAAACTTGTAGAAAATGAAGAACATCAATTAAATGATGATGAGTCTGCTAAACTTTCATTAATTAAAAAAATCGAAAAAAATAAAACTAATATTATGCTTGCTTTAACATACTTAAATAGATATTACGGAATTAAATATAATGGTGTAAATATAAAAGATATGATGACTTTCAAACCTGATTTCTATGGAAAAAATGTAGATGTGCTTGATAGACTTATCAAAATTGGTTCTAAGGAAAGTTACATAAAAGGTGATCGTACGTATGATGCATATAGAGAGGTTATTGCAAGTGCTACAGGTAAGGGGAATTTACATGAATTCTTAAACTATAATATGAGATTATTTACAGAAGATACAGATTTAAATGATTGGTTTAAACACGCAACAGAAAAAAATGTTTATATATCTGAACCTACTACCACAACTCAAGATTTTGTAAATAAAAAACATAGAGCTTATGATGGATTAAATAATTTCATACATGGTCGTATGATTTTACCGTTATTGACTTTAAAAAATGCTCACATATTCTTGATTTCAACATATAATACTTTAGCGTATAGTTCTTTTGAAAAATATGGAAAATATACAGAAGAAGAACGAAATAAATTTAAAGAAAAAATTGATGAAGTAGCAAATGCGCAACAACGATACTTAGACTTTTGGTCTCGTCTAGCCTTGCCAGTAGTAAGGAATAAACTATTGAAGAGTGACAATATGGTACCAACTGCAGTTTGGGATAACCAAAATTATAGTGGAGGCTCTAACCGTTATGGCTTCGCTAATAATGGTAGAGATATAGTAGCTCCTGTACGTGAGTTATATGGACCAACATGGCGTTATCACAATACAAATGGAAGCATGGGGGCTATGGCTAGAATCTATGGAAGACCATATGAAGATGATGCAGTGTTCTTTATGGTGACAGATATGATTAGTCCATTTGGTATTTCAGCATTTACTCATGAAACAACCCATGTAAATGACCGCATGTTGTACTATGGAGGTAACTGGCACCGTGAAGGTACGGATCTTGAGGCGTATGCACAAGGTATGCTACAAACACCTGATAGTTCTACGACAAATGGAGAATATGGAGCTCTAGGATTAAATATGGCATATGTTCGACCAAATAATGGGGATCAATGGTATAACTATGATCCTAGTAAATTAAAAAATAGACAAGAAATAGATGCCTACATGAAACGCTACAATGAAGCGATGATGATGCTAGATCACTTAGAAGCTGACGCAGTCATTAGTAAAGGGCTAACTGATAATAGTAAATGGTTTAGAAAAATAGATAAAGAATATCGTTACAAAGATTCATTTAACGAACTACTAAAACCTAATCAATGGGATAAGGTAAGAGATTTGAGAGATGAAGAAAAAACTAAACAATTAACTTCAATTAATGATTTGGTAGACAATAACTTTGCGACTAAACATGGTGTTGGAAATGGACGTTATCGTCCAGAAGATTTAATGCCAAATTCTGCATACGTAAATGTAAATATGATGGCAGGTATTTATGGAGGTAATTCAAGCGATGGGGCACCTGGTTCATTATCATTCAAACATAATGCATTCCGTATGTGGGGGTACTATGGTTATGAAGATGGATTTATCAGTTATGTTTCAAATAAATACAAAGATGCAGCCAATAAAGAAAAATTACCAACTTTAAGTGATAAGTATATTATCAAAAAAGTATCTAAAGGAGCTTTTGAAACTCTTGAAGCATGGAAAAAACATTGGTATGGAGAAGTCTTAGCGAAAGCTAAACATGGATTCGCTGAGATAGATATCGATAATGTGCATATAACATCTTATGATCAACTGCAACAAATGTTTAACGATGCAGTTCAAAAAGATTTAGACCAAATGGCTAAAACTGGTAAAGAATCTTATGGAAATACAGTTGCACTTAAAACTAAGGTGTTTAAACAATTACTAAAAAATACAGATGGATTTTCTAATGATTTCTTTAATAAATAATTTTTAGAAGTAGTTTATAAGAGTCTTTTCAAATAATTAAGTTTATGTTTAAAGGGTTTAAAACACAAAAGGGAGTGATAAAAAGTCCTAAAGAAAAAAAGTTTATAAGAACAACTCCAAGACGTAGTGGTTTATTAATAGATAAATTCGCTTCGTAATAGTTTTTAGATATCTAATAAACTTTACGGGAGTGGATTTACAAAATATTATTGCTAAGAATTTGTAATTTTTAGTCATTTCGTTAAGTTCGATTGATTAAGAAAATAGGAGAAAGCTATGCTGCATTAGGAGGTCTAGCTTTTTTCCTGTTTTGTACGAAGTAGATGGAATATGGGCTGACCCAAAAGTCCTAAATTTAAAAAAAGTGTATATGCTAACTCATAGACGCAGTGGTTTATTGATATCTAAATTCGCTTTATGAAAGCTTTTTAGATATCTAATAAACTTTGCGGGGGTGACTCTAAAAAATCGATTTCTCTGAAATCGCGATTTTTGAGTCACTCCCGTTTATAAGGAAAATAGTCGATGTGCTTTTGTGTTCCTTGAAATGCATAAAAGCTGAATATACAAGGAATATAAGAGATATTTTATTCAAATAATTTCAAAAATATTAACTACATTTTAACTTCATAATATAGAATATGTTCTTATGAGGAATTTATATTTGGATATCGGGATTTGTTTTCTATATCCAAGTGCTAATTATCGCTATATTTGATAGGTTTTTGTTAGACAAAAAAATGCTAGTTTGATATAATAGTGACACTAAGGTTAATTGTAAAATAACATTGTTTTTTAATAAAGGTTACAGCTAAATAGTAAGTTGTTTCAGAATTTAAAGAATACGGTAATATCATATTATTATTATTATTATCGGCGCGCTCTATAGCGATAAATATGGTTATTTAATATTTCAATGTGAAAGGTATTTATTTTTAACTTCAAATTAAATTAATATTTTAAAAAATAAGGAGAATAAAAAATGATAGGAAAAAATAATTATTATTTGAAAAATACAAAAGAGGGTACAAAAGTAGAGTCGTACTCAATAAAGAAATTTAAAGTAGGTGCTGCGTCTGTAGTAATAGGTGCAAGTATCTTTTTTGGTGCTGGAGCAGTAGCTCAAGCTAGTGATTCTATTTCAAACAACACAGCAACAGATGAATCATTAGGGGCAGATAATAAACTAGAAGTCACACCAAAAGCACAAGCCAAACCAGTAGTAGAAAACACTAGAGAGAGTGTGGCAGCCGCAGTAGCTTCAAAACTAGAGAATTCAGAAAAAGAAACTCTAAATAAAACAGCCTTAACAAAATTAATTGAAGAAATTGACGGGAAATTTACCAACGGGAAATATACTTCTAAAACAGAAGATAGTGTAAACCAATTGAAAACAGCTTTAGAAGAAGCAAGAGTGGTTTTAAGTAACGCAAAAACACAAGCTGAATTAACACAAGCACACGCTAAATTAGTTACTGCAACAACAAAATTACAAACAAAACCAGAAGAGAAAAAAGAAGCACCAGCAGTAGATACGACAAATGGAAAAGCTACTGTAGGTAAAACAGCAACTAATACTGAAAAAGCAGCAGATACGAATTCAATCGCAAACTCAGGTTCTAGAGATGAACGTCATGGGAAAGCATTGGATAAAAATAATCCATTCCGTACAGATGCGGCTACTACGGATACAGATCCATCTGCGAACCAAACGTATACATTGCCAGGAGATAGTGCGAGTGTTGCTGAATTAGCTAATAGTT
>NZ_DBHIUF010000005.1:55785-112971 GCF_057272915.1 Gemella sp. | reverse complement strand
ATATAGCATAGCTTCCTCCTAATTTTCAAAATCAACCGAATTTGACAAAGAACCATAAAAGTAACGACTCGCAAATAGAATTTACAAGTCGCTACTTTCTTTATTAAATTCAGCTTGAAAATAATTCAAACAAAATTCTGACTAATATTCAATTTATAATATCTTAATTAGTTTCCAGCTGGAATATAACCTTCAATATGTTCCTTAGCTAATGTTTCATGTTCAGCATATGTTTTAGAGAAATATGCTTTTCCATCTTTTGTTGCATGTAAGAAATATAAGTAATCTGTATTCTCAGCATTATTTAATGCCTCGTATGAAGCACTTCCAACAGATGAAATTGGACCAGGTGGCAATCCTACAATCACGTAAGTATTATAAGGAGAATTTAACGTTAATTCAGCCTGTGTAGGTGCTCCTGTCAATTTATCAGCTGCATAGTTAGCAGATGGATCTGTCTGTAATTTCATTCCTTGGGCTAATCTATTTAAGAATACACTTGCAATAAGTTTGTTCTCATCAGATTTAGTAGATTCTTTTTCAAGAATACTTGCCATAGTAATATAATCATGAATAGATATTTGCATCTGTTGACCATTTATTTTCCAAGATTTATTATTCTTTTGATATAATGGAACAACTTTTTCATTAGTTAACTTAACCATCTTAGTGATTAAACTTTCTACAGTCTCATTGTCACTAAGATCATAAATTGCTGGATACAGGTACCCTTCTAATGCATATTTAATATCTTTACCGAATACTTCATTAGTGATTAATTCAGGGAATTGTTTTTGTAATTTTTTGATAAATTCCGCATCATTAACCTTCTCTAAAAATTCATCTTTGTTTAATTTAGTCTTTTCCAAATTCTTAGCAATCTTAAGTATGCTATCCCCTTCTATTAAAGCAAATGTATTTCCTGAATTCGCCTTATTTTTAGAACCTAATTCTTGTATAATCTGTGGTAAGCTCATACTTTTCTTTAATTTAAAATTCCCAACATAAAATGAAGTACTAGGTGATAATCTAGAATAGATTTTAAAAACTTCTTCATTTTTGATTAAGCCTTTATTTTTTAATTCCTGCGCAATTTTGGCACTTCCATAATTTTCTTTAATTTCAACAGAAATGTCTTTATTATTGCTTTTATCTACCGGTGTTATCATATAATAGAAAACTGATAAGGCAGCAATTCCTAGAACAACTATAATAGTTAAAATTGTAGGAATAAATGATTTTTTCTTCTTATTTTTTTGCCTTAATTCTCTACTTCTTCTTATTTTATCTTCTCTCATTTTTTACTCACTTTCGTCGTAGTAAAAAGTATCTAATACTTCAGAAATCATATCGTATTCTTCATCTGTTTCGACAGGTTCGAATCTCATTTCATCACCATCTTCAACACATACCATTGGGAAGATACTAATTTCTTCTTCATCAATCGTTTCTTCTTCAGCGAAGATATAGTATAAGTTACCGTTTGTTGGATTAGTAAACTCTAAAATTTTACGGTATTCTTTTTCTTCACCTTCTAATGTACTAAGTGTGTACACCTCTTCAGTATTATCAATACTAATGTTTTTTAAATCTTTCTCTTGCATTTTATTTTCCTCCTGAAATTTTATATTAATTTAATTTATCTAAATATGTCTGTAGTATTAATACCGCAGCCATTTTATCAATAACATTTTTTCTTTTTTTTCTTGAAACATTAGCTTCAAGAAGTACTCTTTCAGCACCCATTGTTGTTAAGCGCTCATCTTGTAGAATTATTTCAACATTCTTTATTTTCTTTTTCAATACTTCTACAAAATATAGTGTTGCTTCCCCTCTAAATCCTACAGAATTATCCATGTTTTTGGGAAGACCCACAACGATAGTTCCAACATTATGTTCCTGAACCAACTCTTTAATTCTTTTTATTTTAAAATCTTTTACCTGCTCATTAATATTTATTGTTTCGATACCTTGAGCAGTAAAACCTAACAAATCACTTACGGCAACCCCAATGGTCTTTGATCCGTAATCTAGGCCCATAATTCTCTTATCTAACATTTACGACTCCTGTATAAAAAAGTATAATAAGTACTCTAGTATATCATCCATTTCTATTAATCTTATTTGCTCTCTAGCATGATTATCCCTAGGAATATACACTGGATCAGCTGTTTTAATATAGCCCATTAATTGATTTATTGGGTCATATCCGCGCTGTTTAATTGTTTCTACAACATTTCTTAAGATGTTGTGAATATCATTTTTATCATAAAAATTGCTATCAAATAATCTTGTTTCATCGAAATTTGTCATAATCTTTACCTCCGATTATACTAACTCTACTAAGATACCTACTGCATTTTCTCCTGTGTGCGTTGAAATAATTGGTGTTGTGGTGAATATCTCTTTTTCATCAACAACATAACCAAATACTTCTTCTAGTTCTGATTTTATCAATGTAACATATTCATCTGCTAATGAATTTGGTAAACTTATACTTTTAATTGTTTTACCTTGTTTTTCTTCTTCAATATGATTAATTAAGGTATGAACTAACTTTTTCTTACCACGAACTTTATCTAAAGCAACCAACTCAGTTTCTTTTAACTGAGTTAAAACTTTAATGTTTAGTAACCCTCCGATTAAAGCTTGTGATTTACTTAGTCTACCACCTTTTACCAAATTGTCAAGTTTATCGATTGTAACATAAGTTAAAATATTCTTAGCTTTTTCTCTTAAATTTTCTGCAATTACCTCTACGTCTAAATTTTCTTCAAGTTGTTTTAGACACTCTTTAAGTAAGAAAACCATACCTCGTGTTGTTGTCTTTGTATCAATAACGTGCACTCCTTCAAATTCTGAGCTTGCAGTAACTGCTGTATTATAAGTTCCACTTAAAGCCGAAGAAAGAGTTAAAACTATAACTTTATATCCTTCTTTAGTCCACTTTTCAAATGCTTCGATAAATTTACCTATAGCTGGCTGACTAGTTGAATAAGTTGATGCTGTCCTCATTCTTTCTATATATTCATCATTACTAATTGTACGATAATCATACTCTGTGCCATCTATATTAATAGTCAGTGGAATTACATCCACATTATATTTTTCAATTTCATCAAAAGTTAAATCACTTGATGAATCAATAATTACTTTTACTTTCTCTAACATTTACTCTTTCCTCTTTCTCTTATAATGCATAAATACAAAATTAAATTCACTATTTTCATCTTTTGAGAATTCTTCCCTACTAATTAAATCCCAATCATTTTCATCAAATTCTGGAAACTTTGTATCAGCCTCAACAACCGTATCCACCTCGGTAATAAACATTTCATCACATTTATGTAAATACTTACTATATACTGTCCCACCACCAAATATATATGCCTTTTCTGTTTCAATATTTTCTAAAATTGAATCATCAGTATACACTTCTATATTTGAATAATGATTTAAAGAATTTTTATCACGAGTAAGAACCCTGTTAATTCTATTAGGTAGAGCTCTACCAATACTGTCTAGTGTTTTCCGCCCCATAATAATCGTCTGATTTGTAGTTAACTCTTTAACTCTCAGCATATCACTTTTTATACGCCATGGTATAGTATTTTCTTGACCTATTGATTTATTTTTATCATATGCAACTATTAGTGATAACATATTATCCCTCCTAAACTGCTATTGGTGCTTTTATAAATGGATGACTTTCATAATTAACAATGTCAACATCCTCAATCTTAAGATTAAAGATACTTTTAAAATCATTAATTTTCACTTTTGGTAACGGATAAGGATCTCTAGACATTTGCTCTGTAACTTGTTCAAAATGGTTTTTATAAATATGTGCATCTCCCAGTGTATGAATAAACTCCCCTACCTCAAGTCCACATTCCTTAGCTACCAAAATAGTAAGAAGTGAATAAGAGGCGATATTAAAAGGTACTCCTAAAAATACATCTCCACTTCTTTGATACAGCTGACAACTTAACTTTCCATCATTTACATAAAATTGGAATAATGAATGGCAAGGTGGAAGAGCCATAGTATCTACTTCCGCTGGATTCCAAGAAGAAACTATTAATCGACGAGAAGATGGATTAGTTTTAATTTGCTCTACTACATTTTTCAATTGATCAATACCATTGAAATCTCTCCATTGTTTTCCATATACATTACCCAAATCACCAAACTTATTAGCGAACTCTTCATCTGAAAGAATTCTTTCTTTAAAAATAGTCATTTGTTCTTTATACTGTTTAGAAAACTCCTCATCTATCAATGTTCTATGCCCAAAATCAGTCATATCAGGTCCAGTATACTCATTACTTTCAATCCATTTCTTAAAAGCCCATTCATTCCAAATGTTATTTTTATTTTCTAATAAAAACTTAATATTTGTATCACCTTTTATAAACCAAAGTAATTCTGACCATACTAAATTAAAATTAACTTTTTTTGTAGTTAATAACGGAAATCCTTCAGACAGATCAAACTTCATTTGGTAACCAAAAACACTTTTAGTTCCAACGCCCGTTCTATCATCTTTCTCAATTCCATTTTGTAAAATATGATTACACAATTTTAAATACTCTTTATCTGCCATTCTAATTCTCCATTACGCTCTATAATTATGTTCTCTCAGATATCTCATCAATTCCTTAATTTTTTCTAAAGAACTTTTACCAAAGTGATGTTCAATACCTTCTACTTCTTCGTAAACTTTATCCTCATCTACTCCGATTAATCTTAGGAAATCTTCTAACAATTCATGTCTTGTTAGTGCATATTCACCCATCTTCTCACCTTGCTCAGTAAGGGCGATACCTCTATATTTCTCATATACAATATACCCTTCAACATCCAATTTTTTCAGCATCTTAGTAACAGTAGATGGATAAACTTCCAATTTCTCAGCTATATCAGCACTTCTCGCATAACCTTTGTTTTTAACTAAAGAATATATTACTTCAATATAATCTTCCATGGTTGGTGTAGCTTTTGCCATATTAGTACTCCTCCTTTATAAAATTTTAAATGGTGATTTCTCGACAGTTGATTTAATAACTTCAACTCCAATTTTAGAAATATAATCTAGTAATAAATCTTTAACTAGACTTTCTGTAAAGTGACCGATATCAATAATATTCTTATTCATTTCAATAGCATCAAGTGCCGTATGATACCCTACATCTCCAGTCAAATATATATCAACCTCAGGTAGTGAATATAGAAAATCAGCCCCACTCCCTCCTAATAATGCAACAGTTCTGACTTCCTTTTCAGAGCCAATAACTGCAGAAACATTATCAAGTGAAAATCTTTCTTTAATATATTTAATAAACTCTTCTATAGCTAGTGGTGTAGGTAATTTCCCAATTCTTCCTAATCCTGCTTCCTTATCTAAGCTATGTTCAAACAATACTTTAATATCAGTTAAATCCAATAACTTAGCTAGATAATCATTTAATCCTAACTTTGCAGAATCTAAATTAGTATGAAACGAAATAACAGAAATATCATTCTTTATTAAATCCCGAATAATATTAGATTTGAAATCACCTGTAAAATCCAATGATTTCAATGGTTTAAATATTAAAGGATGATGAGAGACTATTAAATCAATATTATTGTCAATAGCTTCTTTAACCACTTTAGTTGTGACATCTAAACATACCAAAACTTTATTAACATTATTATTGTAATTACCTAACATTAAGCCTACATTATCCCATTTTTCTGCTAATTTAACATCTGCCAATTCATTTAAATGATTATATACATTTTCTACAGTGATCACAAATCTAACCTCCTTATATTATTATCATTTTATTATAACACTTTATAAAAAATATTGCCATAATGAAACATAGTTTGTAACTAAAATAACATATTTATTTTCTTTAATATTTTTTGCTAAATCTATAAAATTGTAAGTTCAAATAATATTTTTAATAACAATAAAAGATTATCGAAGGAAGTAACTTTAAAAAGGCGATTTTTAGAAAAGAGTGACTCAAAAATCACGATTTCGAAGAAACAAGATTTTATCGGGTACCCTCTGCACAGTTTATTAGATATCTAAAAAATTTTTATAAAGAGAATTTAGATATTAATAAACCGCTGCGGCTATGAGCTTTCATATAGACTCTTTTAAAATTTAGGACTTTTGCTTCAGCACTACTAGACATTTTTTATATATTATATTATTATTGTTCTTATAAAGAAATTAGTAGGAGTTTATTATGCAGACAATAGAAGGTTATTTAAATAAAATTATTTTCCATAACAAAGAGAATAATTATTATATCTTATCAATATTTTTAAATGATCAATATGATTTCGTTGAGGGAGATTATTTAAGTGTTGTTGGAACATTTAACGACTTTGAATTTGTTGAAGATGATTTATACTCATTTAAAGGTGAAATAGTACAACATAGAAAGTACGGTACGCAATTATCTGCAATTGTAGTAGAACCGGTTATAGAAAAAGATAAAGAAGCTATTGTTTCTTATCTTTCAAGCTCTATATTCCAAGGTGTTGGTAGAAAAACTGCAGAATTAATAGTTGATACACTTGGAGTTGATGCATTAGATAAAATTTATGAAGATAAAGAGACTCTATTCAGTATTAAAGGTATCCCAGAACAACGAAAAGATACAATATATGCTACTATTGTTGCAAATAAACAAACCCAAGATATTATATTAAAACTTAATGAATATAATTTAAGCAATAATTTAATTCTTAAAATATATAATTTTTATAAACACAATACCTTACGAACAATCACAGAAAACCCCTATGCTTTAATAAAAGATATAAAAGGAATTAACTTTAAAACTGTAGATAAAATAGCTGAAACTAATGAAATTCCTGCAAATGATCAAAATAGAATTTTATATGGATTTATTTTTACTATCAGCTCATATTGTTTTTCAACAGGTAATACTTACATATCAAAAAATAACCTACTATACAATACATTTAATACATTATATGCATCACGAAACATAGCAGTATCTAAAGAAGATATCTTAAACTCTTACACTTTTGCTTTAGACACTGGAAAATTAGTTGAAATTGAAGATAGGGTGTTTTTACCAGAAATTTATTACTCTGAATACTCTATCTATAGTGACATTAGTAGAAGATTAGAACTCGATGATAATTTTGAAATCAGCGACAGCTTACTTGATAAATATATCGAAGAAGTTGAAGAAGAATTAGAAATCTCTTACGATATAGTACAAATTGCAGCAATCAAAAACTGTATTCTCAATAACTTTTCTATTCTTACCGGTGGACCTGGAACAGGTAAAACTACTATCATACTGGCTGTAATAAAAATCTTCCAGAAAATAAAAAACTATAGTATACATGATTTACTTGATGAGACTAGAAGTATTCTTACTCTATGTGCCCCTACAGGAAAAGCAGCAAAAAGAATGTCAGAAAGTACAGGCTTTTATGCTTCGACAATTCATAAAGCCATCGGTTGGAGTACAGAGGATGAAAACATGGAAGAATTCGTTAGTGAAAAATATATAAAATCTGAACTTGTCATAATTGATGAATCTAGTATGATTGACGTATTCTTAATGTACAATTTACTAAAAATCATTAACAAAGATGCTAAAATTATTCTAGTCGGTGACAATGATCAACTTCCTTCCATTGCTCCAGGTAACGTCCTAAATGACCTGATTAATTCAAAAGCAATTTCGACTGTTAAATTAAATAAAATTTTTAGACAAAGCGAACACTCAAGTATTATTAACATTTCACATTCAATAAAAAATAATATACCATTTGATATATTAGAAAACTTCGATGATAAAGAGTTCATTTCAGCAAACAAAAATGAAATGATAAACGTGATTTCAGCTGTTTATGATGATTTAATAAAAAATTCAAGCAAAGAAAATATTCAAATATTAGCTCCTATATACAAAGGGACAAGTGGTATAAACGAAATTAATACCGCGATTCAAGCAAGATTTAATGATAGTGATGAACAAATTGAATATGGCGAATTAATATATAAAATTAATGATAGAGTTATGCAACTTGTAAATAGACCAGAAGATAATATATTTAACGGTGATATCGGGTATATTCAAGAAGTGTACAAAGAAGGGAACAAAGTAAAAATAGTTATAGATTATGACGGTAATTATGTAACATATGAAAAACAAGAATTAAACCAAATCACACTTTCTTATGCTTGTTCTATTCACAAAGCTCAAGGTTCTGAATTTGAAAATGTTATAATACCATTTATTGATAATTATAATTTTATGCTAAATAAAAATCTAACATATACAGCAATAACGCGAGCTAAGAAAAAACTAATATTATGTGGTAATCCAAATGTTTTTTATAAATCAATTGAGCCAACGAATGTTGTTACTAGACAAACTGCCCTAGAATGGTTTTTCACTACTGATAGAGAAGCAGAAATACAGTCAATAGAATTAGATGAAGAAATTAAAGGATATATACTAGATTTTCAAAATATTAACAATATCGATCCAATGATAGGCATGGATAACATAAAACCAACAGACTTCCTTTAATCATAATAACGAAACCTGGAAATAGAGTTAAATCCACTTCCAGGTTTTGTTTATTGTATTTACATTGCTACAAGATCACGTGCAATCTTATCTATATCATTAATATTTAAGAAAGCAGCATCTATTGCAGTACCTTTCTTGCTTTCTACTGAAGAATTTACAGCACTCACTACATTTTTAGTTAAAACTTCTAAACGTGTAAGTTTTTGCTTAACATCATCTAATTTTGCATATTCAATATTCTCATTAGATAACGATTTGATAGTTAACATTGAAGAATTTATCTTCTCTGTCACTTCTTTGAACTTATCAACTTTATCTCCTAAAGAACGCCCTTTATCAAGATCAGTTTGAATAGTTCCGGCTAATTCATCGAAACTAATTAACTCTTTAGAAAATGCATTTAATTTATTTTTCATAAAATCTTTTGAATATTTCTTATTAGAAATTTCAAAACTCTTATTAGCACTATCTTTAACACTAAATGTTACACTATTATTGTTTTTAGTAACAATTACAATATTGAAGTCTTTATTATTAAATTCGTTTGAATTAATACCCTCGATATTAATTGCTTTCCCATTAAAACCATTTAATTTCAATGATTTTAACAGTGCATCAAAACCTTCTTTACTTATTACTTCATCATTAGTTGAAATAACTAATTTATTATCTTTTTTATTAAATTCTGTTTTTTCTAGCTGGCTTATTGAAACAGAATTAGTAAGATTTTGTAATTGTTCAGTAGAAATATCTCCTTTAGAACTACAACCTTGCAAAATTAGCAAGGTTGTCAGTAATATTATCAGCTTTTTCATTACTTATTAGAATAATTCTGGTGCTGAGATAATGTTTAAGTTTTCGTCGATTTCAAATACTAATGGAGTACCAGTTGGTAAGTTAAGATCTAAGATTTGTTCGTCTGAGATGTTTAATAAGTATTTGATTAACGCTCTTAAACTGTTACCATGAGCAGAGATAAGTACGTTTTTACCAGCTTTAATTTGTTTAGAAATATCGCTTTCCCAGTATGGTAATACACGATCAATAGTAAGTTTTAAGCTTTCTCCTGTTGGGATTTCTCCTTCTGGAATTTCTTTATATCTATCGATGTTTCCTGGGTACATGTCGCTAGATTTATCTAACGCAGGAGGTGCTACGTCAAAACTTCTTCTCCAGATGTGAACTTGTTCGTCACCATATTTTTCAGCTGTTTCAGCTTTGTTAAGACCTTGTAAAGCTCCATAGTGTCTTTCGTTTAATCTCCAGCTTTTGTGTACTGGAATCCATAATAAATCTAATTCTTCTAAGAATAAGTTTAGAGTTTTGATAGCACGTTTTTGGTATGAAGTGTAAGCTACATCAAAAGTAAGACCTAATTCTTTAAGAGTTTGTCCACCTTTAATAGCTTCTTGTCTACCTTTATCAGTGATATCTACATCAACCCATCCAGTAAATCTGTTTTCAAGGTTCCATTGGCTTTCACCATGTCTAGTTAATACTAATTTCATTTAAGAAATCCTCCTAGTTTTGTTATTATATTTTTATTATACAATATTTTCTAGTATTAGTACATAGTTTTTATGTGAAAAACACAATTGAAAACGTTATAACTACAAGATGTAGTTCAAATATTTATGTTGTAGTATTTACTGATATATATTAGTATATAAAAATAAGATTAGGCTCTAATTACAGTACACCTAATCTTAAAGTAGTAAACAATATTTTTTTATCATAATAACCTTTAGAACAGAAAATGTTTATATTAATACACTTTACGGTTCAACTTTCCTCTTTTTACAATTTTTAATTTATTAGTTTCAAAAAATGTAAATACTTTTGCCAATAAAACTAGTATAATTATCCAATATATAAACATAAAATTACCTTCTTTCTTTTTATACGTAAAACTTAATTTCTTATCGTACTTATATAATAACATACGGAAAACCGAAAATCAAGTAAAAAATTCATATTTCTTAATTTTTTTTATAAAGTTACTTGATTTTATATACGGTTTACTTTATAATTTATATATAGATAAAAAAAAGATTGGAAAAAATATTATGACTACAACATTTAGTATCAGATTTAAACAATGTTTAAAAGAAAAGAATATAAAGCAAGCTGAACTTGCTCGTTCTACTAATATTACTCCATCATCAATTAGCGATTGGTCTAAAGGTAAATATACTCCAAAAAGAGATAAGCTTATTGTTTTAGCTGAATATTTATCGGTTAATCCAGATTGGCTTGTCGGCGACAGTGATACAATGGATATCGAAACTCCTAAAGAAAAGTTATTTAACACAGAAGATTTTTCCGATGATGTTTCAAAGTTACCTATTCTTGGAACTATCTGTGCCGGTGATGGTGTTTATATTGAAGAGGAATATGATGAGCATATTTTCATAGATCAAGGAATGAGAGCTGATTTTGCACTAAGAGTAAAGGGAGATAGTATGATTGAAGCTGGTATTTTTGATGGCGATTTAGTATTTATCCGTCAGCAAAGTTCAGTTAGAAACGGAAAAATTGCTGCTGTTCGTTTAACTGAATGGAATGAAGCTTCTTTAAAGAAAATATTCGTTAAAAATGACAATGTAATTCTTTATCCTTGCAATCCTGATTATGAGCCTATTGTTACGCGTAACGTAGAAATAATTGGAGAATGCGTTGGTGTATATAGGGAACTTTAATTTTTTGATTTTAAACAGATTATTTACGACAAAAAAACGAGAGTTTGATAACTTAGATACTTTTTCTAAGTAACTCTCGCTTTTTTTATTTACGAACTAAAAATGCCATTCTATCTCTATTATTAATATCTTTATAGACTTGTGCTAAATAACCATTTTTCTTAGATAGCTTTATTATCTTATCCTTTTGATCATAACCAATCTCGAAGAACATTACGCCATTTTCTTTTAGATAGTCTTTAGCTTGTTCTATAATTTTTCTATAAAAGTACATCCCCTCTTCTTCAGCAAATAAAGCAAGATGTGGATCATAGTTCAGTACATTTTCTTTCATAGTCACTTCATCTTTGCGGTCAATATAAGGAGGATTAGAAACAATAATATCAAATCTATCATCAATATTATTAAAAATATCCGATTGTATAAATCTAACATCAGTATCATGATATTGTGCATTTTCTTTTGCAACTTCTATAGCTTCTTCACTAATATCACTAGCTACGACATCAATCAAGATTTCATCTAGTTCTTTTTTTAATGTAATAGCAATAATACCACTTCCTGTACAAAGATCTAGAATCTTCAAATTATTTTTATTAGTCGCTTTTACATATTCAATTACTTTATATATAAGCTCCTCAGTCTCCATCCTCGGTGATAAGACATCTTTCGTAACTTTAAATTTCCTATCATAAAAATATTCAAAACCTACTAAATGGCTTAATGGAACATCTTCTTTAATGTGTTTTTCAATCAGAGAAAAATATTTTTCTTCATTTTCTTTAGACATTTGCTCTGACATGCAATTCGAGAATAACTGCGGACTTTCGTCTAGCATGTACATTAGTAAAAATCTAGCCAAAGATTCTTCTTTTCCTTGTCTTCTTAAAAGAAGACAAGCTTTTGTTATAGCTTGCCTTCTGTTCATTATAGTTCTTCACCTTTATTAAGTTCTGCCATTTTCTCAGCTTGTTCAGCAATACGAAGTGCTTCTAAAACTTCATCAAGTTTACCTTCCATAATTTGGTCTAGTTTTTGAATAGTTAAACCAATTCTATGATCAGTAACACGGTTTTGAGGATAGTTATATGTTCTAATACGTTCAGAACGGTCCCCAGTACCAACTTTAGATTTACGTTCAGCATCGAACTTAGCTTGTTCTTCTTGTTGGTATTTATCATATACACGAGCACGTAGTACTTTCATAGCTTTCTCTTTATTCTTAATCTGTGAACGTTCATCCTGCATAGAAACTACAACCCCTGTAGGAATGTGAGTTAAACGTACAGCTGACATAGTTGTATTAACCGATTGACCTCCAGCACCACTTGATGCAAATGTATCAACACGGATATCATTTTCATTAATATCGATTTCAATCTCTTCGGCTTCTGGTAATACTACTACTGTTGCAGTTGAAGTGTGGATACGTCCACTTGATTCTGTTGTAGGAACACGTTGTACGCGGTGTGCTCCACTTTCGAATTTCATCTTAGAGTAAACATCTTCACCTGAAATAATAAAGATTGCTTCTTTAATACCACCGATTCCAGTTTCTGAACGTTCTAGTACATCAACTTTCCATCCTTGAGATTCAGCAAATCTAGTGTACATACGTAATAAATCACCTGCGAATAATTGTGCTTCATCACCACCTGCTGCTCCACGAACCTCAACAACAACGTTTTTACCATCGTTAGGATCTTTTGGTAATAATAGAATTTTCAATTCTTCTTCCATAGGTGCAAGAGTTGGTTCTAATTCTTTAATCTCCTCTTGCATCATTTCTTTCATTTCTTTATCTTCTTCTATTTCAAGAAGTTCTTTTGTATCTTTAATTTGTTGAACTATATCTTTATATTCTCTAAATACAGCTACTGTTTTTTCTATAGAGCGTTGTTCTTTTGAATATTCCATAAGTTTCTTTGTATCACTAACAACATCTGGATCACTAAGTAATTCGTTTAACTTTTCATAACGCTCTTCAACTATCTCAAGTTGTCCAAAAATTTCCATTTGTTCCTCCTAATTTATCTCTTAATTTCATGACAATGACGGCATCTAGCTTCATATGATTCACTAGCTCCAATAACTACGATTGGATCATCATACTTAGCAGGTTCACCATTTATCAACCTTTGACTTCTACTTGCTTCTTTTCCACATTTATTGCACACAGCATGAAGTTTAGTTACCATCTCACTAATAGCCATAATCTCAGGCATTGGATGAAATGGCTCTGCTTTGAAATCCATATCTAAACCTGCAACAATAACACGAATTCCATCATCAGCAAGCTTATTTATAACTTCAACAATTTTATCGTCAAAGAACTGTACTTCGTCAATTCCTATGATATCATATTTTTTATCATTTATATAGTCATAAATCTGCTCTGCTTTATCAATATTTACAGATTCATAACTATTTCCATTATGAGTAGAGATTTTATTCTCTTCGTATCTATTATCTATAGACGGTTTAAATAGAAGCACATTTTGTTTAGCAATTACTCCACGTTTTATACGTCTAAGTAACTCTTCTGACTTCCCAGAAAACATACTACCACAAATACATTCTATCCATCCGAATTTTCTATTTTCTATCATTACATATCCCCTCGGGTTTATATTATACAATTACTAATAGAATAAAAACAGACAATCCAATAAAGAAATGTCTGTTTTATTTTTCTTACTTGATACCGTATTTTTTGTTGAAACGTTCGATACGACCATCTGCTTGAGCGAATCTTTGACGCCCTGTGTAGAATGGGTGTGTATCTGAAGAGATCTCAACTTTTAATAATGGGTATGTATTTCCATCTTCCCACTCAATAGTTTCTTTAGATGGTTTAGTTGAACCACTTAAAAATTTGAAACCACTAGTAGTATCCATGAATACAACTTTACGGTAATCTGGGTGAATTCCTTCTCTCATTATTATCGTCTCCTTCTGCCCTGAACGCTTTTAATACGAACAGAGTTATTTTTCAGTGAGTTAATCACATACCTACTTATTATAAATAATATTCTAAAAAAAATCAAGTACTTTTACTAATATTTGTAAACTTTTTTTGTTGACAGCTATTACTTCTTCTACCTTTTAAATTTTATCCCTAATTTTCTTATTTACATGTTTACACTAAAAGGAGGCTTACTATTTAAATTCTTTTCAATAGCTTGCCTCCAAATAATTTATTTACTTTTTACTTCTTCAGTTGCAACATCTTCTCCGAACCATTTCTCAGAAATTTTTTGGAATGCTCCCTCTTTATACATCTCATAAAATGCTTCATTAATTTTATTAACAAGTGTTACATCTGCTTTTCTTGCTCCAACTGCAAAGGCCTCACTATCAAACCCAGCATTTAAAATATCAAAATCATTTAATTTGTTTTGTTGTTTTAAATAATAGTTCGCATATACTCTATCGATTAACAATGCATCTATTCTATCATTTTCTAAGTCAATTAAAGCCTCATTAAAACTCTCATATTGAGTTGCATCATTATTCTTCACAATATTTTTAAGAACTTCTGGATTCTCATTAAAAGTATCATATCCAGATGAACCGTTTTGGGCACCTAGAACTTTATCTTTTAAGTCACTTAAATTTTTAATATTTTTAGATTTTTTTACTACTATGACCTGTTCATTAACCATATACTGTTTAGTAAATTGAACAACAGCCTCTCTTTCTGTAGTTTTAGAATAACCATTCCAAATTAAATCAATATTTCCATTTTTTAATTCAGTTTCTTTTAAATCCCAGTTAATAGCCTGCCACTGTACCTTAATTCCATACTTTTCAAAAACTGTATTCGCTAAATCTATATCAAAACCTATATTTTTACCACTTTTATCTTGGAATCCCATCGGTACAAATGTGTTATCAAAACCAATAATAATCTTCTTATCTGTTTGAAAATCATTCCAATTATCTTTTTTTGGTTTATCTTTTCCTCCTGAGGCACATGCAGTAACTATTAGAACGGTAATAATAAGTGTAATAAGGAATTTTAACTTTCTCATTTAATCACCTCTTATCTTGGTTCTACTTTCACAATACTATCCGCTATATTTTCAGCAAATTGTAAATCGTGAGTTACAACAATTTGTGTAATACCTAATTCTCTGTTCTTAAGTATTAATTTTTCAACTTCTAATCTTAACTCAGGATCTAATGCACTCGTTGGTTCGTCATAACCTATAATTTTTGGTTCTATCATCATAGCTCGAGCTAAAGCAACCCTTTGTTTTTGACCTCCTGATAATGAAGTCGGATAATTATTAATCTGCTTTTCTAACCCTAGCTTCTCTAGTAACTCAACAGCCTTTTTCTCTGCAACATTTTTTGCCATATTCATAGTTTTAATTGGAGATAAAACTAAATTTTCTAGAACAGTAAGATGAGGAAATAACTGAAAATCTTGGAATACAAAACCTAAAAGATTTCTTTTTTCCAATTCGTCTATTGGAAGTGGTGCACCGTTATAAATAATCTCGCCTGAATCAATTTTTTCAAGACCGGCTAACATTCTTAATAAAGTAGTCTTACCGCCACCAGAAGGTCCTACTATTGCTAAAATCTTATTCTCTTCAACTGTTAAATTAAAATCCGATAGTATTTGTCGATCTTTGAATTTTTTACTAATATTTTTTAATTCTAACATAAGTTACCTCCTATCATAATTATAACGTTTCTCTACTTGTTTAGATACAAGCGTTACTACCCCTATTAAAATCAGATAAATAGCTCCTGCAACAAACATTGGTAATAAACTAGCATCCCTATTGGCTGCTGTTCTACTTGCTAATATTAAATCACTAATACCTAATGCATACACTAATGATGTATCTTTAACAAGACTCATTATCTCATTAAATACACTAGGTAGAACTATTTTAACTACTTGCGGTAATATAACGTATCTAATTGTTTGAAACTGAGTAAATTTCAATACCTTTGCTGCTTCATATTGACCTTTTGGTATCGATTCAATACCTCCACGGAAAATTTCAGCAAAATAAGCTGCATAGTTCAATGTAAATGCTATTATAGCCGCTGGAAGTCTATCGAAACGTATTCCTACAGATGGTAATACATAGTAGATAAAGATCAACTGCAATAATAATGGCGTTCCACGCATAATCCATATATAGATATTAATAAAATAATTTAATAATTTTATATTAAAACGCATTATAAAAGCAACAACAACCCCTAACGGTATAGACAAAACTAATACTAGAAAAAATACTTCTAGTGTTATAAGAGCACCGTTCATTAAACTAGGTAATATTTCTATTAAATATTCCATATATTATCCTCCTATTATATTATATTTCAACCTCACCCTACAGCCATGTAGTCGGATATTATTTAAAATTTTACTATATTATAACACAATTCCAAACAAACAAAAACCCCTTATTTTACTAAGGGGCTAAATATCTTATTTATTTAATTTTGAATCGTGGAATTTTTTCATAATTCCTTCTTTTGATAATAAACTTCTAACTGTGTCAGAAGGTTGAGCTCCATTACCTAACCATTTTAATGCTAACTCTTCATCGATTTTAACTTCTGCTGGTTCTTTAACAGCATTGTAAGTACCGATAGTTTCGATAGAACGTCCATCACGTGGAGATCTTGAATCAGCAACAACGATACGGTAGAAAGGTGATTTTTTAGCACCTAATCTTTTTAAACGGATTTTTACTGCCATGTTTGTACTCCTTATGTTTCAACTTTTTTATTAATTTTATGTGTGTGTGTTTATGAAGTGTTTTAATGAAAAAGTTGAATCTATAACGCTAAGTTTTCTAAGCTAGATATAATTCTAACATTAAAATAAAAGTATGTCAATACTTTTCGGTGAAAAATGTCAACTTTTTTTGTTGACTCACCTAAACCTTATTATAACAGGTTTGTTTTATCATGTAAAGATAAAATATTTATAAAAATTAACCTATATTATATAGGAATAACCTAAAAATTCTAAATTTTAAAATAGGCTATATAAGAACTCATTGTTGTAGTGAGTTATTCACAGCTAAATTAGCTTCATAACAGCTTTTTAGTTATCTAATAAACTTTGAGGGAGTGACTCGACAAAATCTTGTTTCTTAAGAAATCACGATTTTCGAGCCACTCCTCACCTCTATTTCATATATTAATCTTCTAATACTTTAGCAATTTCACTAAGTACTTGCTCTTTACCTATTTTAGTAACCGAAGAAAATGGAATAATTGCCATATTATTCGTTAGGTCTAATTCTCGTTTTATAATCCCCGTATTTTTAGCCAATTCATTTTTTGATATTTTATCAATTTTTGTCATAACGATTACGAATGGAATCTCGTAGTAATTTAAAAATTCATTCATCTCAATATCATCTTGAGAAGGCTTGTGTCTACTATCAATTAAATGTAATACAAATCCAAGGTTTTCACTATTAGTAAAATACTCAACTATCATATCATATAGTTTTTCTTTTTCAGGTTTTGATAATTTTGCATATCCATATCCCGGTACGTCTACTAGAACAACTTGATTATCTACATCAAAAAAGTTTAGTGTACGAGTCTTCCCTGGTTTAGAAGAAACACGAGCATAGTTTTTTCTCTCTAAAATTGTATTAATAAATGATGATTTCCCAACGTTTGAACGACCACACATCGCAACTTCAGGCTTTTCATGTTCTGGATATTGTTTTTGCGATACCGCACTAATAAGTAGGTCAACATTATGTGTATTTAACTTTTTCATTTCTATTCTCCAAATACTATTTTAAACACTTCTTGAATATTATCTACTGTGTGAATAGTTAATTTTTCAAGAACTTCTTCAGGTATATCAATTAAATCTTTCTTATTCTTAGTTGGAATAATTATAGTATTAATATTCATTTTTTCTGAACTTAAGATTTTTTCTTTAACTCCACCTATTGGCAACACTTTACCATGTAGGGTCATTTCTCCAGTCATTGCAATATTATTATCAACTGGCTTTTTAGTTAAAGCTGAATAAACTGAAGTAGTTATTGTAATACCTGCTGATGGACCATCTTTAGGAACTGCTCCTTCTGGAACATGTAGATGTATATCAATTTCTGAGAAATTAACATCTTCAATTCCTAGTTTTGCTGCATTAGAGCGTAAGAATGAAATAGCCATTTGTGCTGATTCTTTCATAACATCCCCTAGCTTACCAGTTAGAATGATTTTCCCATTACCTTTAGAAATTCCCGTTTCTATCTCAAGTGTATCCCCACCTACAACAGTATATGCTAAACCATTAACTAAACCAATCTCAGGTTTTACATTTTTATCTTTAGCACTATATTTCTCTGGACCCGCAAATTCCTCAAGATTATTAACTCCAACCTTGATTTTTTCTTCTCCCTTAAGAACTTTTAACGCAGCTTTTCTACAAACAGAGCCAAAGACACGCTCTAAGTTCCTAACACCAGCCTCATAAGTGTATCCATTAATTATTTTATTAATAGCTTGTTTACTAAAAGTAATTTGACCTTTTTTAAGTCCATTTTCTTTAATTTGACGTGGAATTAAATACTTAGTAGCAATATTTTCCTTTTCTTTAATCGTATATGATTCAAGTTCAATAACTTCCATCCTATCTCTAAGAGGGGCTGGAATTAAACTTAAATTATTTGCAGTAGCAATAAACAGCACTTTCGATAAATCAAACGGAATATCTAAATAATGATCAACAAACTCATTATTTTGAGCTGGATCAATCACCTCAAGCATCGCAGCCGCCGGATCACCTTTTATATCAGAAGCCATCTTATCGATTTCATCAAGAAGAATTACAGGATTTTTAGTCTTAATTTTCTTCAGTGACTGAATAATTTTACCTGGTAAAGCACCTAAATATGTTCTCCTATGTCCACGAATTTCAGCTTCATCATGAACACCTCCTAGAGAAATACGTACAAAACTTCTTCCCATAGAAGCGGCAATAGACTTAGCTAATGAGCTCTTACCTACTCCCGGAGGTCCAGATAAACATAATATTGGAGAATTCATATCTTCTCTTAATTTTTTAACCGCTAAAAATTCTAAAATTCTCTCTTTTATTTTTTCTAAGCCATAGTGATCTTCATTTAGAATTTTTTCAGCATTTTGTATATCAATTTCATCATCAGTTAATGTATTCCATGGTAAAGCTACTACAGTATCTAGGTAAGTTCTAATTATAGAATGTTCCGGACTCATCACCGGTGTTTTCTCTAAACGGTCTACTTCCTTTAATAATACTGCCTTGTCTTCTTCTGATAACTCAATTGCATTAATAGCCTGACGAATTTTTTCAATATCATCATCTTCAGGTGCAATTTGTTTCAATTCATCCTGAACAACTTTCATCTGTTCTCTTAAGAAGTATTCTTTCTGTTGATTATCAATATTCTCACGTACTTTTTCATCTATCTCACGCTTATATCTATTACCAACTAAAAATGCTTCTAAACTTCTATTTAAGAAAATTGCTTTTTTCTCTAAATCTAGTAAAAACAACACTCTTTGTTTAAGAATCTTATCAATTGGGAAAAATTTAATGTTTTTATTTATAAACTTCTCCAAATCATCAGTTTTATAGTAATCAATATCAAAGTTTTCTCTTTTTAAGTAATTAAGGAAATTAGTTCTAATACTATTTAATAAAGATGTTTTATCAAATCCATTATCTACAATTTCTCTTATATTAATATCTAAATTTTCTACAATATTATTGTTATAAACGCCACTTTTAACCTCGGCTATACCGTAGCAGTGGTATTCATACTTTTTATTCTTTTTATCAATTGTAAGTTGACCATATGTCCCAAAGAAAACATTGAATCCATTACTATCAAATACATCCTCTTCAGAAAAAGAATCATCATAACTATCAATTGGTTTTCTCTTATATGTTACAAAAACTGGGATCTTATCTTTTTTTACAGTTTTTATCGTTTTTAAAAATTTTTTGTCCGTTACATCTATTGTATAAGTATTAGACGGAAAGAATAAATCTCTATTCTCTAATAAATAATATTTTGTCAAAACGAACTCCTCTCTAACCTATTTATTTTAAAATTGGTTTTGTTTTATTAATTACATTATCACGCGTTACGGTACAAGTTTTAATATCTTTTTTACTTGGAATCTCAAACATTACATCTAGTAACAACTCTTCGATAATAGAACGTAATCCACGCGCTCCTGTTTTTCTCTTAATCGATTCTTTAGCAATTTCTTCAAGAGCTTCTTTTTCAAATACTAGTTTTACTCCATCAAGTTCAAAAAGATACTCATACTGTTTAACAACAGAATTCTTAGGCTCAGTTAATACTCTAACTAAATCTTTCTCATCTAGTTCTTCTAAATAACAAACAACTGGAATACGACCGATAAATTCTGGAATCATACCAAATTTAACTAAATCTTCATGTTTAACTTTAGAAATGATATCCTCACTATCATTTAATTCCTCACTCTTAGAGAAACCAATAACTTTCTCTCCTAGACGGCGCTTAATAATTTCTTCAATACCTGAGAATGCCCCCCCAATTATGAACAGTATATTCTTAGTATTGATTTTAATCATTTCTTCCCCAGGGTGTTTTCTTCCGCCTTGCGGTGGAACGCTAGCAACAGTCCCTTCTAAAATTTTAAGAAGAGCTTGTTGAACCCCTTCTCCAGAAACATCACGTGTAATCGATACATTTTCACCTTTTTTAGCAATTTTATCAATTTCATCGATATAGATAATACCTTTTTCCGCTCTTTCTATATCGTAATTCGCACTTTGAATAAGTCGAAGAAGAATATTTTCAACATCTTCCCCTACATATCCAGCTTCTGTTAATGTAGTTGCATCAGAAATTGCAAAAGGCACATCAAGCATCTTCGCTAATGTTTGCGCTATTAATGTTTTCCCAGATCCAGTGCTACCTATTAAAGCAATATTACTTTTTTGTAATTCTATACCCTTGTTTTCTTTTGCTATTATTCTCTTATAATGATTGTAAACAGCGACCGCTACTGATTTCTTAGCTTTATCTTGGCTAATTACATACTCATTTAAATGTTCCATGATTTTTTGAGGTTCTAATAATTTAAATACCGGTTTATTTTTTGCATTTCTATAGTCAATTTCTTCATCTATGATATCTGAGCATAAATCAACGCACTCATCACAAATAAATACGTCATTCCCAGCAATCATTTTAAAAACTTCATTAGTATTTTTTCCACAAAAAGAACATCTTACTTCATCTTTCTTTTTAACCATAATTACACCTCACATTATTGAACTTTTCTTATATCTTATTATCTTTTTATTATCAAATCGATATAAAGCCCAAAAAGATACACATTATTATAACATATTCTATCTATATTTACTAGCAAATAGTACTAAAAATAATTAATATAAGAACATTTGAACTGATTGTTTTGTTGCTTTTTAGCATTAAAAACAATAAAAAATAAGATATAAAATAATAATCTTAAAATTTTATATCTTAGTCAATTTCTAATTATTTTTTGCTATTCTTCTAAACATTTTTAGATATAAGCCCATATACACCAAAAGTCCTAAAATAGCAAAGAAAACTGTAGTAATGATAGTACCTTCTATTCCATAACTTCCCCCGATTAGTATTTGTTTATCACTAATTGCCTCAACAATGAATATTGAATCAGATACCCTAATCCCACTTATATTAAACCCAAATATCACACCTGAAATACAATTCCAAAAAGCATGAAAAATTGCAATAATTAAAACATTATCAAAATACCAATATAATAATGACATTACAATTGATATTAAAAATATATTTATTAAATCTAGTTTTGATGTAGTCGGATTAGACATACGAAAAACTAGGTAAAATAACGAACTCAATATAATGGCTATCCATTTCCCTTTTTTTGCTGCTAATCTTGTCATCAAATAACCTCTAAAAACAATCTCTTCTAGAAAGCCTTGCATTAAAACTAATATTATAAGAATAATTATTATGCCAATATTTAAATCCTTAGATAACGCTAGAGATATGCTATTCGACATTAACAAAATAGTTACTACTCCTACAACATAAAATATAGCTAATCCTAATCCAGCTTTAACAGCTACTAAATTATTTTCTTTACTAAAACCAAAATAATCAAACGTTGTTTTTTCAAAATACTTCACAAAAAATAATAAAATAACAGCTGATAATATATACGAACATAAAACAGATATAATATTATAACCAACTATATTTTTAAAGATATATTCAAATAGTATACCTTGTAAAAATGAATATGCAATAATTAGTAAGAATATCGGAGTAAAATTCATTACACCTTTATTTTTTAATAAATCTATACTTTTCATTCAAATTCTCCTACCTTAATCAGATATTACTATCCTACCACAAATAACAAATTTTAGCTACGATTATAAAAATACTCTTGTTAAAATCTTTTAGTAATCAGCTATTAGTGGTATAATTAATTTATATACTAAACAGGAGGAATACTATGTCATTTTTTTCAAAATTAGGTGAAAATATTATTTTACCTCAAGATGTACTAATTCAATCAAAAGAAACAGCCGCCGTTGAAGGAGCAATTAATGCTACAATTGGTATTGCTACAGTAAACAAAAAAGCAATGGCACTACCAACAATAAACAAGGTCATAACAGAAATAAACAATTCAGAATATTTACCATATTCTCCAACACCAGGATTACCTAAAATGAGAGAATTATGGAAAGAAAAAATCTTAAAAGATAATCCTAAAATTAATGATAAATATTTATCTTTACCAATGGTAACTACAGGTATTACACAAGGTATTGATATTGCTGCAAATTTATTTAGTGAGGCGGAGGATGCTTTACTTTTACCGAATCTATTTTGGCAAAACTACGCACAAATATACACAATTAAATTAGGGAACAACATCTATAAATACAACCAATTTGATGAAAATAATAATTTTAATGTCGAAAACTTTAAAACAGCACTATATGCAATTAAAGAAGATAAAATTTCATTAATATTAAACTTTCCTAATAACCCAACAGGTTATACGCCATCAGATGAAGAATTAACTCAATTAGTTGAAGTAATTAACATTTTCGCTAAAGAGCACCCAAATAAACAACTTATCATCGTTTCTGATGATGCTTACTTCGGATTATTTTTCGAAGATAATCACAAAACTCCTACTCTTAGTGCAACATATAAACTTGCAGAAAATTCAAACTGCCTAATAGTTAAATTAGATGGAATCACTAAAGAGTTCTACAGTTGGGGGCTTCGTGTAGGTTTCATCACATATTATACAAAGGATGGCTCATTACGACTAAAACTTCAAGAAAAAACACAAGGATATTTAAGAAGCACAACATCATCGCCATCAAACTTATCACAACAAATTGCAATAAGATTACTAGACAACGAAGAATCACTTAAAGAAAAAGAAGAAAATGATAATATTATCCAAGAAAGATATAATGAACTAAAATCAGCTATCACTAAAGAACAAATAGATACTTTAGTTACAGTTTTACCTTTCAACTCTGGTTATTTCTTCACTATTAAACTACCCAGCACAATTAATGCTCATCGGTTTAGATTAAAATTCTTAAATGAATATAAATATGGAGTATATTCAATGGACGATGAACATATAAGAATAGCATTCTCATGCTTAGATAAAGAATTAATTCCTGAACTTATCACTAAGTTTAAAGAATGTATCCAACAATTTTAAAAATAAAAAAATGGGAGTGACTCAAAAATCATGATTTCGGAAAATCAATTTTGTTAAGTCACTCCCGCACAGTTTATTAGATTTCAAAAAAGCTTTTATAAAGCGATTTTTGAAATCAATAAACCACTGCGTCTATGAGTTATAATATACACTTTTTTAAAAAATTTAGGACTTTTGAGTCAGCCCCAACAAACCACTGCATTTATGAATATGAGTTTAATATAAACTTTTAAATTTAGACCTTTTATATCAGTCCTATTTCTTATTTATTTGTCTTTTCAACAGTTCGACCATATGTTTATTAGCATTCAACTCTATATCATTATTTAATTCAATAAAGTCATAAGTTCCATATTTGTTATCTAATGCAGCTTTAATTAGATAATCTGTTACATTAGGGTTCTTAGGTAAAATTGGACCATGAAGATAAGTTCCAATCAGATTATTGTATAGAATCCCTTCTTTTTTATCTTCATCATTATTTCCGTATCCAACCACTACATTTCCTAGAGTTTCATAATTGTGATATGTTCTTCCACCATGATTCTCAAACCCTACAATATTACCAAATTTTTCAGATTCAACGAGTATATTACCTATAAGACGCGGTGCATCTTTTTTTGATTCTGTGTAAAAATCTAGTATATTTAAACCTGGTAACTTATCGCCATCCACAGTTTTATAATATTCACCAAGAAATTGATAGCCACCACAAATAGTAAGAGCTGGAATCCCATCTTCAATAGCCGCCTTGAATTCATTCTTAATCTTACTAAACTGTTCAGTTGCAATGCATTGTTCCCTATCAGATCCACCGCCGATAAAAAACATATCACAATCTGTTAGTTTAACACCATCAGTAGATGTAATATTTTCAATCTCAAGATTAATTCCACGCCATTCACAACGTTTCTTTAGTGCAATCACATTTCCTATATCACCATATAAATTCAATTTATCTGGCATAAAATGATATAATTTTAAATCCATAGAATTATTTCTCCAATTCTCTTTGAGTTTCTACTAAAGCTGTGTAATTCGGAATAGCAATCGCATATTTTTCAGTATAATTTTTCAGCTTAGTAACAGCCTCTGATATATCTTCATAAACTACAATATTAGCTTCTACTTCACTATATTTTAATCTTAGAGCTAATTCCTTTGCTCGCTTTCCAGAACAAACTATATTATTAATATTTTGTCCTGCTAGTATATTGAAATCTGTATCCCATATCCATGATATATCAATTCCATCAGCACCGTTATCATTAAGGACTAATAAATAGTTTATTTCTTCCTTAATTGAGTTAGCTATAGCTAGTGATGCATTTAGCCCCGCCGGATTTTTCGCTAAATTTAATAATACTGTAGATCCATTTGCAAAACTAATACTTTGCATACGACCATTAGTAGGAGTGTATGTTCCAAGTCCATTTTTTATCTTTTCTTCAGATAACCCTAATTCTTTAAGTAATGAATAAGCTGCTAAAAGATTGTAGATATTATAATCTCCAGCTAGTTTTGTCTCTATTGCTTCTTCATTATTAATACTCATCTTAATAAAAGGTTCAACTGAAGCTCTTGTTACTTCATACTTAACGCTTTGATGTTTAAAATCACATTTAGAACAATGGTAAAATCCAAGTTGACTATAGTGAACATGATCATAAATCAACTCCATACCACAATTCGGACAGAATTTAGACTCAGAAATTCCAAAATCAGAAAACTGATATGCATCCTTTGCAATTCCAAAATAAATATTATCTTCACCATACTTAGAAAGTCTTGTAACAAATGGATCATCACTATTTAAGATTAACTGGATTTTTTCCCCTTCAAGCTGTTCTCCAATCGTCGCAATTAATGTGTCTATTTCACCAAATCTATCAATTTGATCTCTAAAGAAGTTATTGATAACAAATTTTGTTGGTGTAATATATTTCATAACACGTTTAATAGAACCTTCATCAATTTCAATAATAGCTAATTTAGTATTGTTTCTTCCCTGAATAGCAAATGTTGAGATAATACCATCTAGCATATTTGCTCCTTCAAAATTATTAATAAAGTTTTCACCAGCACTTTTTAAAGTGTGACCGATAAGATTTGATGTTGTTGTTTTCCCATTAGTCCCAGTTACAAAAACAATTTCATCAAAATCACTAGCTAATTTAGTAAGAACATTATCATTTACTTTTCTTAATACCTTACCAGGTAAATCCGTTCCCTTTTTTCCTGCTAATTTACTCGCAGTTCTAGTTAATTTTGCTAAATTTCTATAAAATGCTAGCATATATTCTCCTTTTATAGACTATTTTGTGATGTATCAAATTTATATCCTATTCCCCAAACCGTTACAATCATCTGAGCAACCTTTGGAGATATTTTATCAAATTTTTTCCTAACACGTTTAATATGAGTGTCAACAGTTCTGAGATCTGAATAAAAATCATAATCCCAAACAGCACGAAGTATTTCATTACGTTTAAATGCCTTGTCCGGTGATTTAGCTAAAAATAGTAGCAAATCGAACTCTTTAGGAGTTAACAATACTTCACTGTCATCGACAATAACTTTATGCGAATTAACATCAATGATTAACCCTGGAAAAACAAGTACATCTTTTGCATAAAGTTCTGGAGTATAAAAGACACTTCTCTTTGTACGCTGAAGAATGGCTTTAATTCTTAGCATCAGCTCTCTTGGGCTAAAAGGTTTAACAACATAATCATCTGCACCTAATTCAAACCCTTCAACTCTACTTTGTTCATCAGCTTGAGCTGACATGATTATCACCGGTGTCGCCTTAGTCTTTCTAAGTTCCGATAAAATTGATTTCCCATTCAGCATCGGTAGTTGAACATCTAGAAGCACACAAGAATAGTCCATATACTTTAATCTTTCTAAACCATCATGACCATTACTAGCTTCATCAACAATATATCCTTCTTTTTCAAGATACATAGTCAATAATTTTCTAATTCTTTCCTCGTCATCTATTATTAATACTCTCTCTGCCACTATACATCACTTCCTAATTATTTACTTCTCTCCATTTTTAGCCTTATTAATAAGTCTTTTTACTTCATGAATTGTAAGAGGTCTATACTCACCCTTTTTTAGCCCTTCTAAAGTTAAATCTTCTATAGATTCACGTTTTAATTTAATCACCTCATAACCTAATACTTCAAACATTCTTCTTACTTGGCGATTTTTCCCTTCATGAATTGTTAATCTCACTAGTGTATTTCCACTCTTATTTTTATTTTTAACAATATTAACTTCCGCTTTAGCAGTTTTATAATTATCGATTCTAACCCCATTACGAAGTATTCTCAGATGATTATCTTCTAATTTTCCATTAATTTTTGCAACATATGTCTTTTTAATTTTATGCTTAGGGTGTGTTACTAAATTAATAAACTCACCGTCATTTGACATAATAAGTGCACCTGAAGTATCGTAGTCTAATCTTCCTACAGGTACTACACGTTCATTAACATTTTCAAAAAAGTCTTTTACACATGTACGATCTTTTTCATCAGACATAGATGTAATTACTTTTTCTGGTTTATAGAATAAGTAATATCTCTTGTTTTCTTTTAATAATCGGACTCCTTCTACGATAATAATGTCACTCGGTTCCGCTTTAGCTCCTAATTCTTTTACAACTTCACCATTGACACTCACTTTTCCATCAAGAATAAGTTGTTCAGCCTTTCTTCGTGATGTATACCCTGATGCCGCTATTAATTTTTGCAGTCTTTCTGCCATCTCGTCCTCCTAATTTTGTAAAAATTTATTTATTTCTTCACTAGTAACAATTTCTGATTTAGGTAATTGTTCCAGACTTTCTAATCCAAAAACATCTAAAAATATATCAGTTGTTTCATATAGCTTCGGCTTACCAATAGTATCTAATGTTTTATTAGATACTATAAGTTCCTTACTAACAAGAGAGTGTAATATAGAATCACTACTTACACCCCTTATTTTATCGATTTGAACTTTTGTTATCGGTTGATTATATGCGATAATTGCTAAAGTCTCCAAAGAAGCTTTGGATAACTTAACAAGATTCTTAGATATTACAGCTTTTTTTATTACCTCAGCCATCTCATCTCTTAATAACATTTTGTAAGTTGTACCAAATTTCTTAATTATTAGCGAATTATTAGCATTATTATACTCTTCACAAAATACATTTAGCATATTTTCAGCTTCATGAGGCTCAACTTCTATAAAAGTAGAAAAATATTCAATATTAAGTCCATCTTCACCTTTCATAAAAAGCAAAGCCTCAATTATTTTTTTTATTTCATCTAATAGCATATTAATTTTCCTTCGATTTATATTCTAGAATGATTTCACTATCTTTGTCAACACATAGCAATTCCTGATCTTTAATCATCGCTAATATCCCCATAAAAACCAAAACAACTTCATTCTTTTGCGAATATGACTTAATCAACTCGAAAAATGACATATTTCTTCTGTTTTTAAACTTATTAACTAGTTCTTCTTTCACTTGTTCAAATGAAACTTCTCTGCGATAACTTACCAATGACACATCATTTTCTTTATCTTCAAGAGACCTAAGAATATTCTCCATAGCTTGTAACAACTTCGAAGAAGGCATTCTTAGTGTTTCTATACTACCCTCTACTTCAATATTTACACTTTCTTTATCTAAGAACTGTGCTCTAATTTTTTGAAGATTATCAAGTTTTTCGCTAAGTTCCTTGTAATTTTTATAATCAAGAAGCTGCTGAACCAAATCTTCTTCGTCTTCTATAGTTTCATCTTCAAACTTAGGAAGTAAATTTTTACTCTTTATGTGTAATAGTGTTGCTGCCATTACAATATATTCCTCTGCATTTTCTAATGAAAATTCTTCGCTATTATTTATATATTCCAAATAACTCTCTGTTAGACGAGCTATAGGTATATTATAAATATCTATCTCCATTTTTTCAATCAAATGCAAAAGCAAATCAAGTGGGCCTTGAAAAACCTCTAAGTTAACATTATACATTTATTTTATCCTTTAATTAATCGTTTTTCTTGGATGATTCGTCATCATTCTTTTCGATTTATTTCCCTCCAAACTAGAGAAATATAGTTTTAAACTATTAATATTTTTTAAACCTAATAACTCTTGAACTTCTTCTGCAGGCACCTTATCTTCAAGCAGATGAATAGCAAGAGAGTTTCTAAAATTCATAGTATTTAGTTCTTTTGTTAATCCTAAATCTTGTTGACGTTTTTTGAATATTTTCCAAAAGCCTTGACGACTAATACCTTCACCGTCATGATTCAAGAACAATTTACTATCATCTTTGATTTTTGGGTATTCTTTTTTCAACTCTACTATATAATTTTCAATAGCTTCAACTGATTCTCTATTAAGTGCTATTGTTCTATAGCCTTCTTTTTTTCTATATTTTAAATATCCGATAGTAGTATTAATATCTTTAAGTTCTAGATTAATACACTCTGTTGGTTTAATTCCAATAGAATAAGATAATTCAAAAATAGCTTTGTCTCTATACCCCATTAAATTGTTCGTTTTCACATCTAGAATTTTAGCAATTTCTTGTCTTGTGAAAATCACTAAATCATGATGATCTTCTTTATCGATATGAACTTCTATATTTACTCTATTTGGAATAATCTTTTCAATCCATAAATACTCCACAAAGATGTGAACAGTCGAAATAGTTCTTGATAAAGTTGCAGAAGAATAATCCTTATCTTTAAGGTAATCAATGTATCTAGATACAAATTCTTCATTTAACCAAGAATAATCTTCAGTAGAATACCCTTTTTCCGCTAAATATAAAAAGATTTTTTTCAAATCCCTATCGTACGAATTAATAGTGTTAGTAGAAAACTCTTTTCTATTTAACAAATATTCATTGAATTTTTTTAATACTGTTTCACTCATAAAAATACCCCCTTAGTATTAAAATTACCCTAATTTTTATCTCTATATTGATTATAACATCTATAAAACTTTATGTAAATGCATTTATAACAATTTTTATTTAAATATAAAAATTTCAAGACGTTTATAAAAGTTAATAACTAATATCTAAAATCGCCTTGAAATTTTATTATTTTATATTTTTTTTCTCCCAAACTTATGATAAATAGTAGTAACCAAAAATAAGTTAATACATATAATAATCAGTGGTACAAAAATCGCCTTATGCAAGAAAATCTTTGACATTGCAGCCCCTAAAACTACCCCCGATAAGAACACCGAGATAACCGTAGAATAAATCGCAAGAGGAGTTTTACTTTCTTTTTTCTTCAAAACAACATACTTATATAAATGCTCGCTCATAGAGCGCAGATTCCCTGTGCAAAATACACTTGCAAAAACTAAATTATTTACTTTTCTAAAACCATCAAACTGAATTGCACAGATAAATGATATTACAATGGGTCTAATATCTACACCTAAATATTGATGTTTAAATAATATAACCAACAAAGCAAATATTTGTGTAAGCAATAACATATATATGTGTTTAAATATAGATAATTCTTTATACTTCGTTTCGATATGTTTACTCACCAATACTCCTACTATAAAAGATAATATCGGTATTGAATAATGTAAAACCTCTCGAAAGTTTCCTTCAATTAAGTCTATACCTACAAAAATTAAATTTCCTGTCTGCGCATTAGCAAAAATACCATCACAGTTAACAAATGTATAAGCATCGAAAAAACCTCCAACCGCAGTTAACAACAAACAAAACATGAGTTGCTCATGTACGGGAAGATTTTTATTTATTAAAGTCTCTCGTAAATTCATATTTTTAAAACCATCTCCTAAAATATATTAATCAAATATAGTATCCCATTTTTCAGGATTTTTATAACATTCAAAACACGTTTCCAATTGTTTTTTCGTAGTTCTAGTTAATGATAATTCCGGTAATTCATCTAACGAATAGAACTCGGCACCTAAAGTTTCCGTATTCTCATGAAAATTATGAGAAATATATTCACATAAGACAAATATTTTCACCATACCAAATGGAAAATTAACGTGATGATGTCTATTATAATCAAGAACTGCTACTACTTTTTGCGGTTTAACCACAGCACCTGCTTCCTCGCTTGCTTCTTTTATAACATTTTCTCTAATACTCATATTCACATCCTGATACCCACCTGGCAACGCCCATTTCCCATCAAATTGCTCCCTAACCAACAGTATCTTATTATCCTTAATTATCGCCGCTCTAGTTTCAACTTTTGGTGTTTGATATCCTATTTCACCAGCAAAATCTATTTTTATCTTGTCAATAGGTAAATCATATTTGAATGCTAACATCTCACATGCGATTTCTCTAATTCTTTCAGAGCGTTCTCTATCAAACCTATCCTTACTATACGCTAAACTGCACTGTGCTAAAAACTGCAATTCCTGTGCCCATTTTTTCCAAACATCGTTTTTTATAACATTTACTATATCTTCTATGTTTTTAATAAAAATTGAATTTTTTACATCTAAAAAATCATATTCATCACTCAATAAAAATACATTTATTAACTTATCACTAAGTTTTTCTTTATCATTAGTTAAATACAATGCATTTCTATCGGCAATATTTGAGTCTTCTATAAAACTAAAAGGTATAGAATAATCATTAAATACACTCCTAATTTCATCAGTTATTAAATTTTCAATATTATTATCTATGTATACTTTTTGGTACATTGGTAACCTCCATAACGTTGTATATATTATAACATAATTTTTATTTATAGCTACAATTTATGAAAACTTATTATCGTTTTCATAAAATCCCCTACAAAATACCGTCATACCTATCATTAATAATTCTACACCTTTTCTCTATAATTTAAAAGGCATATAAATATATAAAATATCAATAAAAATCTTGCTAGTTTATAAGAATAGTTGTATAATAGATATTGTAGATAAAATTTAAGGAGTGGTGACAATGAAATATATTATTTCACTTATTTGGTCGTTTATATTTTCAGCTGTTATAGTATTTATCGTTTCATCTATTTTAGGAACTAATGGTGAGATTAATACACTTCGCGACTGTGCAATACTAGCTGTATTATTTACTATTTTTGTTGCGCTATTAGACGTAGTAGGTTTAGATAAAAAACGCGAAGAAAAATAATTTTTTTAATAAATACATAGAAATTTTGTAAAGTAGGTATTGAGGAGTCTTTCCTCCTTCCTACTTTTTCTTTAAATATAGGAGATAATTATATGAACAATGTTCTTGCAACTATGTGCTACGTTGATGATGGCGAAAATTTTTTAATGTTAAAAAGAAATAAAAAAGAAAATGACATACATGAAGGTTTAACAATTAGCGTTGGCGGAAAATTCGAACCAGGTGAAAGTCCAGAAGATTGTGTCGTTAGAGAAGTTAAAGAAGAAACAAATCTTGACATAATAAATCCAAAACTTAGAGGCATTATAACGTTCCCTAATTTCGATGGTGAAAAAGACTGGTACACTTACGTATATACTGCGACAAATTACAAAGGAAGTTTGACTGAAGATTGCAACGAAGGCGATCTAATATGGGTGAAAAAATCAGAAATACAAAATATAAAAACATGGGAAGGGGATTACATCTTTCTTGATTGGTTAGTCAAAGATAAACCATTCTTCTCAGCTAAATTCAACTATAAAGATAATAAATTTATCGATTATGAAGTAACATTTTACGAATAAATAGAGGGATAATATTATGAATATTGAAATTAATACAGAGTTCAAACAAAATTATACAGTAGTAGAAAACAATACTGCTAAAAATATGGGTAGTGGTGATTTAGATGTACTTGCAACACCAAGTCTTGTTGCATTTATGGAAAACGCCGCTAAAAATTACTTAAATACCTTTCTAACAGATGACTTAGGTAGCGTTGGTAGTAACATCAATATAAATCACCTAGCTCCTACTCTTGTCGGTAAAGAAATCACCGTTCAAGGTCAGATAACAGAAATTATCAAAGAAAAAATAATAATTTTTTCTTTAGAGGCTTTCGAGGGAGATAAAAAAATTGGAGATGCTACTCATACTAGAGTTATCATTAATAACGAAAAATTCTTAAGAAAACTTTCATAAGAATCATTAAAAATACCATAAATAGCAAAAAGAGAGTGACTCTACAAAATCGTGATTTCTTAAGAAACAAGATTTTGCAGAGTCACTCTCGCAAAGTTTATTAGATATCTAAAAAGCTTTTATAAAGCAAATTTAGATATCAATAAACCACTGCATCTATGAGTTCATATATGAACTTTGTTAAATTTTAGGACTTTTGGGTCAGCCCCTTTTCTTACAATTTTACTTTTTAAAATTCATTAGAAAACATTAATTCTAAGAAATACTCTTTTAGAACTTTGATATAAGTCCCTTTCATTCCTAACGACTTAGATTCAATAATTCCCGCACTTTCTAATTTTCTTAATGCATTTACAATTACAGATCTAGTAATTCCTACCCTATCAGCAATTTTACTTGCAATAAGTAAACCTTCAGTACCATCTAACTCTCTAAAAATGTGTTCAATAGCTTCTTTCTCAGAGAATGATAATGAATTCAGTGCCATGTTGACCATATCCTTGTCACGTGCTAAGTTTTTCTCTTTATCTTGTTTCTCATGTAAAATTTCAATTCCTACTACTGTTGATGCATATTCAGCTAGTACTAAATCATCATCTTTAAAGTCACTATCCATTCTACCGATAACCAGTGTTCCTAAACGATCTCCTCCTCCACGAATAGGTAAGATAACCGTATAGCTATTACTTTCGAAACGTTCTTGTTCTTCCTCAGGGAAGATAGATAATGGATCTTGGAATGGAATATTTACTTTTGTAGCATATACTTTTAATGTTGCATCTAAGTAAGCTTTAGGAACTTTTCTATCTTGAATAATTTTTTCCATTCGTTCATTAGAATAATCAATAATCGAATCATATCCAAGTATATTACCTTCAGTATCAAGAATATATACGACTGAATCTAGAATTGGACTAAGACGCATAGCCATAGCTTCAAAGTCTACATTTTCATGGCGTCCTTCTTGTAAAATTGTACTAATTTTTCTTGTTTTTTGTAATAAACTTGCCATTAATTTTCTCCTTACAAAATACTTCCTTGCTTATTATACCATTAATTTTAATAAATTGTAAGACTTTTTAAAAATTAATTTAATCAATTTTGAAATTTTCTAACATTTCAAGTGATCTTTTAGCATATCTTTCGTATTTTTCCTTTTTATCTTTAATTCTTTCTGGAAGTGGTTTAATAATTCCAAAATTTGCATTCATAGGTTGGAAATTTTTACTTGTATTATCCACGATATAATTTGCCATTGCACCTATCATAGTTTCTGTTGGGAATACTATTTCTTTATCTTCAGTATTATACAAAGCATTTAATGCTGCTACAATCCCTGAAGCTGCACTCTCTACATATCCTTCTACCCCTGTCATTTGACCAGCAAAATAAATATTTTTTTCTTCTTTTAATCTATAAGTTTTTTCTAATAATTGTGGAGAATTTAAGTATGTATTTCTATGCATAACTCCATAGCGGACAATATTAGCATTTTCTAATCCTGGAATCATGTTGATAATTCTCTTTTGTTCTCCCCATTTTAGGTGCGTTTGGAATCCTACGATGTTATATAAAGTTCCTTCACTATTATCTTGACGCAATTGCACTACTGCGTATGGTCGCTTATCAGTTTTTGGGTCTTCTAACCCAACTGGTTTCATAGGTCCAAATAATAAAGTTTTTTCTCCACGTTTAGCCATTTCTTCAAAAGGCATACAACCTTCAAAATAAATTTCTTTTTCAAATTCTTTTAATGGAGCTGCTTCCGCATTTATCAATTCATTATAAAAATTAAAGAATTCTTCTTTTGTCATCGGGCAGTTTAGATATGCTGCTTCACCTTTATCATATCTTGATTTCAGATAAACCTTATTCATATCGATTGAATCTTTTTCAATAATAGGTGCTGCTGCATCATAAAAATATAATCCATCTTGTTTTGTATAATTTCTAATATCTTGACTTAATGCATCAGATGTAAGAGGACCTGTCGCAACAATTACCGGTACATCTCCTTTAGGTATTGTTGGTAACTCCTCACCAATTACATTAATATTTGGATGATTCTTGATAGTTTCTGTAATCATTTCTGAGAATTTATCTCTGTCTACAGCTAACGCTCCACCTGCTGGTACTTGAGTCGCATCTGCACATTTAATTATAATAGAATCTAACATTCTCATTTCTTCTTTTAAAAGACCAACCGCATTTGTTACGTTATTAGCTCTTAAAGAGTTAGAACATACTAATTCTCCAAAATTTTGAGTCTTGTGCGCAGGTGTCATTTTTTTAGGTCTCATTTCGTAAAGATCTACTTTAACTCCACGTTTTGCTAGTTGCCAAGCAGCTTCACTCCCTGCTAAACCAGCACCTATTACTATTACTTTTTTTTCCATTAATTGTCTCTCTTTCTATCTTTATAGTAATCCAGAAAAATCATCTTTTTCTTCTTTTTTAACTTCTTGTTCTCTCATATCTTGAGTAACTACTCTACCATTCTTATCAAATAGATATGTTTCCACACTAGCTAGTGTCTCAGCAATTAGATCAGAATAGTCATCACGAGCTTCATAAGCTGTTATTTTTTCTAATCTTGGCTTAGTTTTCGGTGCTTTCGGTGTGAAGATTGTACAACAATCTTCAAACGGTAAATTAGAAATTTCTAAAGTATCTATTTCTTGTGCTATTTTAATTATGTCAACCTTATCCATAGTTAATAATGGACGTAGAACTGGTAAATTAGTTACCTCATTAATACAATTCATTGACTCAAGCGTTTGCGATGCTACTTGACCAAGAGATTCACCTGTAGCAATAGCTAAACAGCCTTCTTTTTTCGCAACTTCTTCAGCGACACGTAGCATAAATCTTCTAGTTGAAGTCATTGTGTAGTTTGAAGGTACACGTTTTACAATTTCTGTTTGTAACTTTGTAAAGTTTACAACATGAAGTTTAATTTTACCTACAACTTGACTTAATTTAATTGTTAAATCAAAAATCTTTTGTAAAGCCTCAGCTGAAGTAAATGGTGGTGATTGGAAGTGAATCATTTCAACTTCTACACCTTTTACTTGCAGTGTATGAGCCGCTACTGGTGAATCGATACCTCCTGATAATAATAACAATGCTTTAGAAGAAGTATTTACCGGGAATCCTCCTACCCCTTTAATAAAGTCGGTAAAGATAAAAATTCCTTCACTTCGTACTTCAACATTAATTATAAAATCCGGTTGTTTAACATTTACTTTTAAATTTTTATAATTAATCAGAACATGACTTCCAAATACGTTATTTAATTCATTTGTATTGTGTGGGAAGTTCTTATTAGGTCTTTTAGTTTGGATTTTGAATTTATATTCTTTATCTAATTTAGTTTCTAAAAGTCTATCAATAACCTTTTTAGCTTCTTCAACATCTAATCCAGCTCTTAATACTGGAGAGAAATTATGAATACCTGGGACTTTTTTTAATCTCTCCATGATTTCTTGAACATCTTCATTATGATCTAGATGAATATACATTCTATCTCTTTTTGTTTGGACATGAAAACCTGTTAATCCTTGAAGATTGTAACGTATGTTTTTTGTTAATTTTTTTAAAAACTCATTTCTATTACCAGACTTTAATGTAAGTTCTCCATATCTTACTATAATATGACTAAATTCCACTTTCAATTACCTCTTTAAATTTTTTATTGTATTCATCAATGAATACTTCAATAAATGTTTCAACTTCTTGTTTAGTAGTCTCATTCGAAAAACTTACACGAATACTTCCCTCTATATTCTCTCTTGACAGCCCTCTTGCAAAAAGAGCTTCATTTAGATGGAAGGTTTTTGATGAGCAAGCACTTGTCGTTGAAACCATTATCCCCCTTTCATTAAGGGCATTAACTATTGCTTCTCCTTTTATTTTAGGTAAGCTTATATTTATAATTGAATCAATATACTTTTCATTTAAAGGTGAATTAATCACCATGTGCTTGTATTTTGAAAATTCATTAACAATCATAGCCTTAAATTCTCTATGTTTTATTTTTACAGCTTCTACTTTTTCTTGTGATAATCTCAGAGCTTTCGCAAGACTTGCCGCAGCTGCAACATTTACCGTACCACTACGTAAACCGTCCTCTTGACCTCCACCAAAAGTTATATTGTGAACTGTTCTTCTAGATTTTAAATACAGTACACCAATACCTTTTATACCATGAAATTTATGTGCTGAAATAGCATAGCTATCAACTTTTGATAAATCAAGTTTATCTTTTAATACTCCTTGTACTCCATCAACATGGAAGTGAACCTTCGGATAATCTTTTAATATTTCTGAAATTTCTTCTATTGGTTGAATTACTCCAAAAACATTATTAACCTGCATTACACTTAATAAAATCGTCTCTTTTGTTAGTAAAGTTTTTAGATGATTTAAATCGACTACTCCATCTTCATCAACATTTAAATAATCTAATATGAACCCTCTTCTTTCTAATTCTCTAAAAGATTCTAAAACTGACGGATGTTCAATTTTTGAAACAATAATCCTATTACCAAAATCTTTCTTATGTTCAACACTTCCTAGTAAAGCTATGTTATTACTTTCAGTAGCACAAGATGTAAAAAATATACTATCTTCTGCTACTTGTAAGATAGATGCTACTTGTCCTCTGGCAGCTGAAAGAAGTTTATTAGTTGTTTTTCCAAATTTATTGATACTAGCAGCGTTACCAAAATAAGAATTGTTAACTTCAACAAATGTATCAAGTACTTCTTTATACGGTTTAGTTGTAGCACAATTATCTAAATATATCATACTATCTACCTTTCTTTTTTTATTTTTCAATATATCTAATTTTAAAATTATTACATTTTAAACCACCTTAAAGTATATAACAAAATAGATATTTTATCAATTAAAGTGGCTATTATTAATAAAACTAATTCATTTGTTAATTCCCAAAGTAAGAAAGCGACTCAAAAATCATAATTTTAAAGAAATCGATTATTTCAAGTCACTCATTCAAAGTTTATTAGACATCTAAAAAGCTTTTATAAAGCAAATTTAGATATCAATAAATCACTACATTTATGAATTCTCATATAAATTTTTTAAAATTTTGAGTAAAATCCTTAATCAAAAGCTATTTCGAACGTAAAAACTATGTTAGAAATTTACCACTAATTCAATCAATCATAATTTTTAAATTAATACCTTATAGCGCTACTTTGTTAATCAATAATCAAAAAAGAAACAACTAATAACTATCATTTTTCATAGTTACTAGTTGTTCATTGCTTTTAAGCAGCCCTATTCTGTGTATTCATTACCTACAACATCTTTAAGAATCTGGTCCCACTTCGGTAAATTACGGTCTATTCTAATAGCACGATCACTATCAGTACCAAGAATATTATGTGAACTTGTAGCAAGAATTACTACCTCACCATCTACATAAAATTCATAAGAAAATATAGTTTTAATACCACTATGCTTTTCTATCCACGTCTTAATAAATATATCTTGACTATTATATCTAATATTCGATCTAATTGAATACCTAACATCAATATCAGCATAATACAGATTATAATTCATCAATGAATCAATATCTATTCCTAAGCCATTTAAATAATATTTTTTAGCCAAATTCATCCAATCATAAACATATTTATTATCTAAAAAACCTGCTTGATTGAAGAATTTTTTTTCTAATTTAAATTTTATTGTTTTTTCGTACACTTTATTTCTCCTTTGCAATCAACTCTGAAATTTTCTCCATTAAAATTGCAGTAATCTCATCGTGACTCTTACCTTCTTCTTTTAACGAGGCAGCATCAATTTCATCACCAATTACAATCTTAATACTAGAAAAAATTCTAAAATTTTTATCAGGGATAATTGCAAATGGGATAATTTTAGTTTTTGCTCTTGTTGCTATGAATGATGCTCCATTGTGAGACTCTCCTAAATCTAATTCTTTCGAATGTGAACGCGTTCCTTCAGGAAAAATCCCAACAACTTCACCTTCTCTAAGCAATTTTATGCTATTATTAATCGCAGCTCTATCAAACGTTCCTCGCTTAATTGGAATTGCTCCCGTAGCTTCCAAAGCCTGTTTTACAAAAATTATTTTAAATAATTCTTCTTTTGCTATGAAACGAATTTTCTTATCAAAGAACGCTGGGAATAATAACGGATCATGATTACTTAAATGATTACCTGAAATTACAACACCTTTAGCATTTTCGATTTTTTCTTTATTGACAATAGTGACTTTATAAAAAATCTTATAATAAAGAGCCAATAAACTTCTGATAAAATTATACATAGTACTCTCCTGCTAATTTCTACTTTCTACACTTTTTACTAATTCAGTCATTTTCACAACAACCTCATCAATAGTCATACTTGTCGTATCTAATAATATTGCAGAATCCACCTTAACAAGTGGCGCAATATCTCTATTTTCATCCTGCCAATCGCGCGCTTTAATATCTTCTTTTACTTTTTCGAAGTCTACATTTGCAATACCTTGGCGTTCAAAATCCAACATTCTTCGTCTAGCTCTTTCTTCAACTGATGCAGTTAAGAAAATTTTAACATCAGCATTAGGAAGCACTACAGAAGCAATATCTCTTCCATCCATAATAATATTATTGGTATTGGCTAGATTTCTTTGAGTATCAATTAAGAAATCTCTCACTGCAGGAGATTTAGCGAATAACGAAGTAAATTTCGATACTTCTGCTGTGCGAATTTTACCACTTACTTCCTCATCGTTAACATAAACGTATTGAACTCCATCAACATACTTAACTTTGAATTCGGTTTTACTTAATAATCCTTTAATTTTTTCTTCTTCTAATTCATCTAACCCATTAGCTAAGAAATTATACGTTAAAGCTCTATACATTGCACCAGTATCAACATAATTGAATCCTAATGATTTTGCTACCATTTTTGTTATTGTACTTTTTCCTGATCCTGCTGGCCCATCTACAGCCACCGATACATATTTCATCATTTACCTCTCAGACAAATTTTTTCATTATTTATTATAGCATAGTCTCGATTCAAACACTAGAATTAAAGTGAAAAAAGTTAATTTATCAGCTATAATTATCAATAAAATTAATTGAAAAATATATTACACTACAAATAATTTTACATTGGGAGTGACTCAAAAATCGTGATTTCGTAGAAATCGATTTTGTAGAGTCACCCCGCAAAGTTTATTAGATATCTAAAAAGCTTTTATTAAGCGAATTTAGATATCAATAAACCACTGCGTCTATGAGTTCTCATATACACTTTGTTTAAGTTTAGGTCTTTTGGGTCAGCACCTTATTTCAATTTCAATCCTGCTAAACCTGCCAAAGCATTGTTTTCTAATTTTTCTTGTTTCATATATTTTTTCATGTCTACACGACTTGCTTTGTCTTTTTTACTAGATTTAATTCGTTTATCTACTTCTTTTTGTTTTAATGAATTACCACATTGGCAACGATAAGTAGCATTTTCACCATTACCAAATAATGTCATCTTCTTATGGCAATTATCACAACGCAGATTTGTTAATCTACTAATGACCTTACGATTGCGACAGCTTGGATTAGAACATTTTAGCATTTTAGTACCTTTTTTATCTACTTCAAGCATAAAACTATCACATTCTTCACATTTCTTGCCGCTAATGTTATCGTGTTTAAATCTATCTTCACTATCTTTAATTTTCTCAATACATGATTTAGTATAATCTTTAACATCATTTAAAAACTTATCTTTTGAAAGTTTGTTTTTAGCGATATTATCTAATTGTTTCTCCCAAACCGCTGTTAAAGATGGACTCTTAAGATTTTTAGGTACTAGATTCAATAACTGCTTCGCTTTGTTTGTAGTTTTGATTCGACCACTATCTAAAACTAAGTAATCATTTGTAAATAATTTCTCTAATATATCTGCACGTGTTGCTACAGTACCAATACCATTAGTCTCCTTTAGAATCTTTCTTTCATTCTCATCCTCAACAAACTCAAATGGATTCTCCATAGCATAAATTAGCGTACCTTCAGTATAGTAACTAGGTGGGGTTGTTTGTTTTTTATTATAAACTAATGATTCCAGTTTATGACTACCATTTTGAAGGTTAATAGTTTTGTCCTGTAATTCTTCCCTACTTAATTCTTTATATCCTTCTTGAATCACTTTTAATCCTTTGGCAGAAAATACTTTATTTTCAATATTAAACGAGTAAGTAGTTTCTTCGTATTTATACTCAGGTAATAAATTCTCTAAAAATCTCTTTGCGACTAAATTATATATTTTAGTCTCCATATCTGACATCGACATGTAATTAGGTCTTTGCTCTGTTGGAATAATAGCGTGGTGATCGCTAACTTTTGCATTGTTAATAATTTTCTTAGTATTATAATCTTTTACTTTAAGTAATTTTGCAGTAGTTTCTCTAAAATCTCCACCGATAGCTTGAATACGGTCTTTTAGAGTATTTTTCATATCACTAGTTAAATATCTACTGTCCGTTCTTGGATATGTTAATACCTTATGTCTCTCATATAAACTTTGAACAATATTTAACGTTTGTTTTGGTGACATACCGAATAGCGCACTAGCAGTTTGTTGAATATCCGTTAAATTGTATAAGGGTTTTGCTGATGAAGTTTTAGCTTTCTTCTGAACCTCATTGAATTTAATTTCTTTGTTGATGTTCTTTTTAATAAATTGTTCCGCTTTTTCCAGATTAAACTCGCTATTCCCACAACCGAATTTCACACCATCGATTTGCGCCTCAAAAGTATAATAATCTTTTGGTTTAAACTGTTTAATTTTTTCTTCTCTCTCAAAAACCATCTGCAATGTTGGAGTTTGAACACGACCACAGTTAAGTGATGCGTTATATTTCAATGTTAATGCCCTTGATGCATTAATACCAACTAACCAGTCTGCATTAGCACGCGCTATACCAGAATGATATAAGCCAAGATACTCTTTACCATCTTTTAAATTTCTAAATCCATCTTTAATCGCCTTATCTGTTACAGAAGAGATCCATAGTCTTTTTACATTTTTATTACATTTAGCCTTATCGATAATATAACGAGCAACAAGCTCCCCTTCACGACCTGCATCAGTCGCAATGATAACTTCATTAACATCTTTCCTGTTCAAAGCATTTTCAACTACTTTATACTGTTTAAAAGTTTTCTTAATTATTTCTGTTTTCATAAACTTTGGAATCATCGGTAAATTCTCTAAATTTACATTGTTAAATTCCTTATATTTGTCGGGAGTTTGAAGGGTGATTAAATGCCCTAGCGCCCAAGTAACTACATACTTATCTCCTTCAAGACAACCATTTTTATTATTTTTCGCACCAAGATTCCTCGCAATATCACGAGCAACCGATGGTTTTTCACAAAGTACTACACTTTTCATCAATAAATTCCTCTCATATATATTCTTCACTACAATAATTATTATAATAGAAATAGTTTAAAATAACTAGTAAAATTAGAAAGTTGATACATACTGCATTGATTATAAATGTAAAAACTAGTCTCAATTGATTTTCAACTAATACAAAGTTACATCAAAAATTTCTTCTAAATCAAATTCAATTATTGTAGGAGGCACTCCTATTTCTGTAAGAAGCATATTCTTATCTTCTGGATATTTTGATAAATAATTTTTTAAAATACTTCTGACTCCAATTCACTATTTCATAATAACCATATAACTTTAGATTTTCTTTAGCTTTTTCTTCATTCAGTATTCTTAAATTTCTAGATTTCAATAATTCTATTTGACTATCTATATTATTAAATTTTTTCATAATCTTATTCCCCACTCACTTTAACATGCAAAAAAGCCCCTGTATAGACAAGAGCTTTTAGGTAGGACGAACCACGTCCATTTCTTTATTAACTCCATTATATAATATATCTATACACCTGTCAATGATTCACCTTTGAAACTGTAAAATATATATCTTAATTGATTTTCATTTTAAAACATTTCATATATATTATAATTGATTATCTTTAAAATAACTAATAAAACAAATAATCACTATCAATTTCTTTTTACTTTAGTTGTAAAATTGAGTTGATATATATTATAATTTAAATAACAACTAAGGAGGACTATTCTATGAAACTTTATTTAGCTGGAGCATTATTTAACGAGGCTGAAATAGCTCAACGTTTAAAAGAAGGAAAATTATTAAAAGAAAAATTTGGAGAAAGATTATCTGTCTTTAATCCGATAGAACAACCTTTTAACGAAGATAAACAAACATTACCAACACCCGAAGATATTTTTAACGGAGACACTCACGCTGTAGAAAATTGTGATATCTTCTTAGCTGATGTTACAAATGAAGATAGTGGTGTAATGGTCGAGTTAGGAATTGCAATTGCACTTAAGAAAAAAATTATCGCTATAAATTCAGATATTCGCTTAAAATCTGCAAACAAATATGATATTCCAAGTTATGCAATGAATCATTACGTTCTTGGGGGAATTTTAAAACATGGAACTCTTGTTTATAGCTTTGAAGAAGCACTAAACGAACTTGATAAACTATTTTGTTTAAAAAATCACTTATAATTAATAAAATAAGCGAGAGCAACTTGAGAATTTTGATTTAAAATAATCAATTTCTAAAGCCAATCTCGCTTTTTACTTATTTAACTTTTAACTTTTTATCTTTCAACTCTAATACTACATCAGCAGCACTTGCTAATTGATTACTGTGAGTAACTACGATAACACATTTATTGTTTTCTACAGCTACCTTTTTCAAGATTTCGATTATCTCTTCGGCAGTATTTTCGTCTAAGTTCCCTGTAGGTTCGTCAGCTAGAATTATAGGTGCTTCAGATACTAATGCTCTTGCAATAGCTACACGTTGTTGCTGCCCTCCAGAAAGCTTCATAACATTTCGATTAACATGTTCTTCTTCTAATCCAAGTTTTAATAGAATATCCTTACTTGCATTTTTTGAAACAAGTTTTAGATTTTCTAATGGAGTCAGATAATCAATTAAATTATAATTTTGGAACACTAAAGAAATATCTTTACGTCTATGTTCACTATAACCTATTTTTTCAATATTTGTATTATTAAATAATATCTCTCCACTTGAAGGGCTATCTAATCCCGCTAATAACGATAGTAAAGTTGATTTCCCAGCTCCTGACTTACCTACTATCGCATAAAACTTCCCTACTTCAAAATTATAAGTAATTCCACTTAAAACTTTTGACTTACTATTATCATATAAGTAACTTACATTTTTCAATTTAAAAATCGACATTTCTTATTCCTCACTAATTAATATTCGTTAAAATTTTCTTCGGTTTCATCTTCAAGATTGGCAGTAACGCCACAACTACCGAAATAATCACTATAGCTATCATTACTATAACTAGATTAACAATCTCTATTCCATTAACAGACATCTTCATTAATTCATCAGCTATTGATTTTGGTAGTTCCTCAGAAAAAATACTTCCCACATTGCTCGCTAAATACTTGATAGTCGCTATCTCTATACCGAGTGCAATCATTAGACCAAATATTGTTACCAATAATACCTCAACTATAAATTGTAACACCAGGTTTACTTTACTAGTTCCTAACGACAGTAAAATCCCAATTTCGTAAGTTCTTTCACGAACCCAAAACATTAATATTAATGATAGTATAACTACTCCAACTACAACACTACCTATTCTTATCATATTAGTTATTTTCGTTATACTCTCTACTGATGATGTAATAAGCTCATAATTTTTATTTGATTTAGATACCATTAAGTTATTTAGTCCTAAATCCTCAACACTTTTAATTATATCGTCTAACTTAGTTGGATCTTCAACTCCATATTCTACTGAAGTTACTTTATTATTAGTTATTAAATTTGATAATTCTTGACTTGATTTATAATCAGTATAAACTGTATTTTCAATAAAATCTGAGCTTAAGCCGTTAAATGTATTAATCTTTTCACCAGAGTAGATTCCAACAATTTCTAACTCTAATGTTTTACCTTCTTGTGATAACTTAATTTTATCACCCAAATTAACATTGTTTAATTGGGCAAATTTTTCGTGAATTATGATTTTATTCTTATCATTTTCTTCAATATGTCTTCCCTTTTCCAATTTTAAAACTTCACTCTTAAAATCAATATTACTTTTAGAAGCGGTAATACCATTCAACATTACTAAATTGCTATTATTTTTTATTTCATCATTTAAAGTAATATTTTGATTCTCCTGAACTACCTTTTTCCCTTCAACAGTAACTGGTTTTGAAAAAATATAATTTTTCGTAGTTACTCCTTTTAATTCTTCAATTTTTTTCAAAGTATCCTTTTCTATTTCTTTATTGGATTTATCTGCACTTTCAACATTAAATCCAAAATTAACATCTTTATATAAATTTTTAGAAATATTATTTACCGTAGTATTCAAAACACTACCACTTAATAAGAAAAATGATATCAGTGTCACTATTAAAAACAAAATACTACTTCTAACTTTTTTTCTAATAATATAAAGATATGCCCTATTAAAAATACTCATCGATTTCTCCTTACATTAATTAATATCAGATAATAAATCTTTAGGTTTTCTATATGCTAATCTGCTAGAAGCAATCCCTACAGCAATGACAATTATTGCTACACCAACAAATACTACCGTTAGCATATTATCCATACTAACACTTACATCTAAAGCCGTAATAATTTTATTTGCTCCCTCTACTTCAGCATTAGCACCTAGATTAACTCCATTAGCTTGATTTGAAATAGTTTTACTTACAGATTTAATAGATTGTTGTAGTATCTGATTTCCGATATTTTGACTAATTGCACTTCCTACGAAATATGAAGCGATAAAGCTTGGAATACTAATTAATAGAACTTCAAGAATAAATTCTCCTATGATACTCGCTTTAGTCATACCAATCGCTAAACTTACACCGATTTCTTTTCTTCTACTGTTTATCCATAAGAATAATATTAGCGACAGAATCACTATACTAAAGACTATTGTACTTATGAATACACCATTAGTTAGACTATAAATTGTGTCTAATGATTGTTGAAGAGCTGGGAAGTTTTGATTACTTTTAACTAACATATACTGTTTCCAATTAATAGGGAGCTTTTTAGCATCATTTATAATACTATCAACTTTATCTTTCCCGTCAACTAGGAATGTTGCATCTTGATAAATTTCTTTACCATCTTCATAGTTGTATAAAGTTTTTGTTGTTTGAGTATCAGCTATAAAAATATTATCATAAAGTTCCATATGACTAGACGTAGTACCTTTATTCTGACCTCCAAAAATACCAACTACAGTAACTTCAACCTCTTTATCAGATTTTTTCTCATTATCTGCGTCATTTGGATTACCTTTTAATTTAATCTTATCTCCAACTTTAACTTTATTCTTCTTAGCGAAACCTTCGTGAATTAAAACAGAATTTTTATCATTATCAGTTAGATGACGTCCCTCTTGTAATTTTAACGTCTCTGCTGAGAATCTATCATCTAATGAAGAATCATTAGTTCCAGTTACGATAACCGTTTTAGAGAAAAGTTGTCTTTGCTTATTGTTTTTCTCTTCTTGCTGATGATTCGCAAGTTTTAAAGGTTCTAAGTCAATTAGATCCGCACTTACGTTCATTCTTTTGATATATTTCTTCACTCCAGGAAGATTTTTTATCTTCTCAATATCCTCACCTATTAAGTTACCTGCACCCCTAGCGGTCCCTTGATTGGTCTTTCTATTTATTTCCATAGAAAAACTACTCGTTATATTTTGAAAAGTCTCTTTTGATAAAGCATCAGTTGATTTTTTAATTGATATAGTACTTAAAATTAATGATGACATAGTAGCTAATATCAAGAATATAACAAATGATTTAAAACTTTTTCTGATTATATATAACCATGCCTTTTTTAGAATCGACATTCTTTACACCTCTTTTATTTATTTTTATGTAAATAGTATTAATAACTATTATCATTCTATAATTATATGATAACGTTTTTACTTAAAATATAGCTTATATATTTTAAATAAATTTAAAAAAATATTTCTAATCTTATAAACAAAAAAGTTCAAAACATCAGAGATTTTCTCCTCATGTTATGAACTCTATTATTTTATATTGAAAATTGATTACTAAAACTCAAAATCAATTCCTGTTTTATTACGTTCATAAAAACTTCGAACTAAACTATCTCTAATATGTATATCTGATTGCATATTATACAACTCAATTTGAGCATCAATAATGCGAATACACTTATTGGCTAATTCTACCCCTTCAGGTTTGTTTAGTTTCAATTGCATTTGAGCTAATATAAAGAAGAAGGCATTAGCATGAAAATTAAAGTGTGTCAACTTATAGTAATTACTCTTTAACAATTCTATTGCTTTAAGACATTTACCCTCTGCTTCTTCTACATAACCCCTTCTAGACAATAACGCTATAGCACTATGCAAAGTAAGCAATGCCCTTTCCCCTTTATCAACAGAAAACATATCACCGACACCAACAGGCTTTAAATTCTCATCAATAATTCTGCGAATAAATTCAATAGAAATCTGATCTTCTCCCAAAACTCTCAACATTAAAGCCAATGTCAGTAGTTCATTTTTTGTATGTTTTTCTAAGTTTTGAAGATAGTCTAAAACAATTTTTCTATTTTCCGTTATAATTTTAGGAATCATTTTTTCTTGGAAGAGTCCTAAATATTGTTCAATATATAAGCGCGTTGTCATAGAAATATTATCGCCTTCCAGAATTTTAATAGCCAGAGTTTTGACAGCTGAATAATTTCCCGCATTTTCCAACGCATTAGCCTCTTTTAAAAATCCTGATTGATCTACTTCAATAAGAGGTAAATACTCAGAAAAATAATCTTGATAACATATACCAATATTTCTCAATAATTGTTCAAAAACCTCTAACGATACACTAGTCTCATCAGCTTCAAATCTAATAAGAGTTCTTGCTGATATAGCATTTCCAGCCGCATCTTTCAATTTGATTCTACGTTCTTCTCTAATTTTTTTAAAGATTTTTCCATGTATATTCTTATCGTCCATTTAAGTATCCGCCTCCTAAATTAGTCTTGTTATAATTATAACATAAATCATGCAACTAATGTTGAAATACATTTTATTTTTTCATGATATTATGTCGACTTGGGGTTGAGCCAAAAGGTCTAAATTAAAAAAAGTGTATATGATAACTCATAGATGTAGTGGTTTATTGATATTTAATAAACCACTGCGGAAAGTGACTCGACAAAATCTTGCTTCTACAAAATCACGATTTTTGAGTCACTCCCATGATGCTTCAACCGTAATCTATTATAGATCTTTTTTCAAAAAAATAAAAAAAGAGTAACTGACAACACAACACAACACAGTTACTCTTTTTTATATGCCTATATATTTCGCCGAATAATAATTTAGTTTATAAACTTCAAAATCAATATTTTTTCATCATTTATTTACTTAATTGTATTTAGGTACATAATACATTTTTTCTCCAATTTTGTTAATTTAAATCTATTTAAACACTTTTTCAAACAAATTTAAAATACGAGTCAACAAAATTACTTTTTATAAACTTTTTCTTCTTCTCTATAAAACATTGATTATAGCCACATTTTCCCTAGAATATCCATGTTAACGAAAAAACAACCAAAAGTGCTAACATGATATTTCAATTGTTTTGTAGCGAATAATAAGTACGGACTCTTATAGACAATTATCATTATATCATCAATTTTACATAAAATAACGAATTGTGATATAATTGTCACTTTTCGATATTTTAATAGTTATATTTAGGAAGAAGTGACATAGGTGACACTATTTTTACTAAAATACTGAACGTTCGGTTTTCACAAAAAATACACGAGTAAAAACGTTAATCTCACCATTACTTTTATAAATTATATCAAATATTAACAAAAAATTATATCAAATATTAACAAATTACACTTGATAACCTACGATTTTTCCGTTAATCAAAAATACAAACATTTATAACTTCATTGAAAATCTAATCCAAAAAGTATTTTAAAGGATATTTGAATAATTATATGTTTTTTATTGTTCCTCATAAAAAGGGAGTGACTCAAAAATTCCGATTCCGAAGAAATAAGATCTTGTCGAGTCACCCCCCGTAAAGTTTATTAGATATCTAAAAAGCTTTTATAAAGCGAATTTAGATATCAATAAACCACTGTGCCTATGAGTTATCATATACACTTTTTAAAATTTTAGGACTTTTGAATCAGCCCTCTCTTAATTCATAAACTTCTTTTTTTGTTGTGTTGTTTTGACCTTCTTATAAGTACTTTTTATAAACTTCTAAACTTCTATTTTACAAAACATATTATTTTTAAAAATTGTTTATATCTATATATTATGCGAAACGTGAATTACTATTTTTCAATCATCAAAAATATATGTTTATAAAATATATCCTTTTCTTGATAGAGCATAACTATTACTTTTTAAGATTCTCTCTTTTATATATTACTTTATTGAAATACTCTATAGTCTTTAAAAACATCTGTTTAATTCAACATCACTTAAACAGTCAATACACCAATACACTAAAAACTTTTTATTTCAATTTATTAAATAATCCATCAAAGTTTCAAATCCTGCTAATAATGCTATACTTCGAAAACTAAAACATCCCTCCTTAGTTTATTTATACCTATATTTTATCATAACATTTTTATGTTTACATATTTTGCGAAGAAATTGTCATTTTTCTCTTCTTTTCAGTAATTTTGATATTCAAGATAAACAATAAGTGACATATATGTCGCAAAACTTTAATATATAATTCAAAAATGGAAAATTATAACTATGAATATTAAATTCTTGCACTGTTTATCTCCTCTTTAAATATAATACATATTAATTAAACTGGGCGTGGCTCAAAAATTGCAGTTTCGAAAAAACGAGATTTTTGAGTCACTTTCCGCAGTGGTTTGTTAGATATCTAGCTTTTACAAAGCGAATTTAGATATCAATAAATCACTACGTCTATGAGTTCTCATATACACTTTTTTTAATTTAGAACTTTTGAATCTACCCCTTCACTCGTATAATATTCGTATTAAATTTTAGTAACTTATTAGAAAAAAACAAAATAATGATACTGTATTTATATTTCACCATAAATCTTGAATATTTTTCTGATTGATTTATATACTTGACAATTTTTTATTTTACTTTTATATATTATATATGAATAAAACCCCAAGGTATTAGTACTTTATACCTCGGGGTTTAAATTCTATTTCAATAAACATAGACTAAGAACTATGCTTTTATTATATATTTATTTAATATTATATTTAGTTTTCGTTAGCTTTTTTTCTTAGTCTCGTAGCTACTGCTAAAGCTACTAAGCCTGCTACAGTTGCTATACCTGTTTGACTTTCGCCTGTATTAGGTAAAGTATTTAATCCATTTGTATTAACACTAGGACGTTGTAAGTCAGGTTGGTTATTAGATGAACCTGGAGCTTTGTCTTCTGATTTATCTCCCGGATTTTCTCCTGGGTTATCTCCTGGTTTCTTAGTTCCTACTAATACTACTTCATCTACTACTTCTTCAAGCATCGTTTCTTGAGTTACTACATCTAACACTTTTCCGTTTTCTGATAGTGTTATTGTTTTAATTGATTTACGACCTTTTTTACCTTTTACTTTAACGACACGTTTCCCTTCTTCTAATGTTGGATCGTTTTGTTCAATAATTTTATAATTAACGTCTTCTTCTTTTACTTCTTCTTTAATATCTATAAAAGGTTTTGGATCTATAGGTGGCTCTTGTTTACGTTCATTTGTATAGATTTCTAATAAACGATTATATTCTTTTTCTAAATCTTTTAATTCAGATATTAATTTTTGTAATTGATCGTTTAATTTTGTTTTAGTCTGTAAAAGATTTGTCAACTTAGTTACTATATCTTGAAGTTGATCTTTTACTTTACCTAGTTCTTTTTCATTTTCTTTAAGTTTAACTACGTTATCTTCCATATCTTTTTTCTTTTTATTTAAAGATTGGATTTTCTCTATAATTTTGTTCAGATCTTCGTGTTTATCTTTAGAAGCTTTTAGAGCATCATCATATTCTTTTTGTGCTCTATTTGCATCAGCTTTAGCTTTGTTTAATTCATCATGTTTTTGTTTTTGAACATTTAAAGCATCATTTAATGCTCTTTGTTTAGAATCTTGATCTGCTGTTACATTTCTTAAATTTTCTTCAGCTTTTTGCTTTTCTTTTTCCGCATCTTGTAAATCTTTTGCAGATTTATTAAATTTAATTTGCGCATCTTGTGTTTTTTCTTTAATTTTACTTAGCTCATCAACTCTGTTTTGAGCATCAGCAGCGTCTTTAATCGCTTTGTCTAATTCTTGTGTAGCTTTTTCAACTTCTTTTATTGCATCGTCGTATGCTTTTTGTAATACGTCTCTATCTGGATAATCAACATTATCAAGTAGTGTAGCTGCCCCATAACGTTTTTCATATTCCACATCACCTCTATCGTTTTGAATAAATCCTGGGTTGATTGAGATTGCGTGTAATTTAAATGTGCCATCTTGTAAGTGTGAGAATGAAACTCCAACATTCTTCGAATCAAGAAGCGATAATGCGTGATTATAGTGCCCTGTTAATTGCCCTTCATGCATGAATACATTAAAATATTTGTATAGATAAGCGAATAGCTCAGAGCGCGTTACTGTACTATCAGATCTTTTTGAGCTCATTAGGTTTTCGTAGTATTGTTTTTCTGTGTCAACACCTGGGTCGGCCGATGTAGCTAGCCCTCGTTTACGAGCGGCGTCGTTAATACCACGCCCGAAGTGCCCGTCGACTGTTGCGTTATTATCCACTACTGATTTAGCAACCTCTTTAGCGAATTCAATAGAGTCTAAATGAACCTTAATTTTATCTGAGATACCTAGTTGAGAACGTGCGTTATTTACTAAATGTGCGAAGTATTGAGATAGCTCAAGAAGTACGTCTTGTGGTAAGTTGTTGATTTCATAAGTAATTTTATCATCAGTTTTGTTACCATATTTTAAATCATTTGCTTTTGGTTGACTATTTTCAATCGCTTGTAATTTTATAATCATGTCAAGTTGGCGTTTATTTCTGTCCGCATAAAACTCGTCCATAGCTTTATCCATTCTTGCCGCATATTCTGCCGGATCTGTATCATCAGTAATTGGATTTTTAGCTTCCCATGCTCGCATATCAAATGCTTCATTATGAATACTTCTGAATTTATTAAATGCGTCTAACCATTCTTTTGTTGCTAAAAATTTAGTTGGGTATGGGAATGCTTTTTTAAGCGCGTCGTCAGCTTCTTTTTGCTTGCGTTTAGCTTCGTCTAAAAGACGTTGTTTTTCGTCTCTATTTTGTTTTTTGCTGTTTAAATCAGAGTTTGCATCATTTCGACGGTTTGCTAAATCTTGATCGTGCTTTTTAGAATCGTCTAGTTCTTTTTGAGCGTTATCTTTTTGTTTTTGTTTTTCATTAACAATTTTCTCAGCTTCTGTTAATTTCTTTTTCGCTATATCTATTTGTCCCGGATCAAATGCTTTTTTCTTAAGATCCACATCTTTATCTGCTTCATCTGCTGCTTTTTGAGCATCTTTAACTTTTTCATCTGCAGTATTTTTAGCATTTAGTTTAGCCGCTTTATCTCTTTGAGCTTGGTCAAATTCTTGCTCTTTAGTAGCTTTATCTGTTTCAGCTTTTTTTATATCATTTTTCACACCTTCAATTACATCTGGTGTTATTTTTTTAGCTTCATCAATATTTTTTACTAAAGAATCGACTTTTTTTTCTAATTCATTTTTTTCATTCTGAGAAGTTGTAATTTCATTTTTATTAACATCTACTTCTTTAGTTTTATTATCGATTTCGACTTTTTTGTCATCAACTTTTTTCTTTGCATCTAGTACTTGTTCATCAGAAACAGTGTATGTTTTATCTTGTTTAACAGTTGTTTCCACAGGGACATCCGCTGCTTGAACTTGTGATCCAGTGTAACTAGCTCCTACTATCGTTAAACCTAATAATACCGAGGCTGTACCTATTTTGTTTTTTCTAAGCGAAAATCTCTGCTTTCTTTTTATCATAATAATTTTCCTCCACTAAAGTTTTTGATAATTTGTTTATGATATAATTTTACCATAGAGTATTTATGATTATGTAAATTCAGAAGAAACTGTCACTTTTCATAAAAAAATACAATACATTTCAAACTTTATTCCCTCTAGTGTGACATATGTGTCGTATGACTTTCAACAAATTCAATTAAAAATATATATATACTATCTTATATGATAAAAAAAAAGACGGGAGTGACTCAACAAAATCTTTTTTCTTAAGAAATCACAATTTTTGAGTCACTCCCGCACAGTTTATTAGATATCTAAAAAGCTTTTTTTAGATATCAATAAATCACTACGCCTATGAGTTCGCATATACACTTTTTTTAAATTTAGGACTTCTGGGTTAACCCCATTTCCTTAACAATTTCATAAATTATTAAAATTCAATATCAATACCTGTTTTATTTGCTTCACAAAAACTTTTATAAACAATGTCTCTTAAACGTTTATAATAAGCATCATCCGTAATTTCCGCAACAATGTTTTTATATTTTAAAACCTTATTAGCAAGAGCAATACCTTCTTTTTTATTTTGGCGTAAATATGCTATAGCTAAGATGCTCATTACGTCGGCATAATAATTCATTTTTTCTATTAACAATGGTTGTCCATCAAAAAGTTCAATTGCCTCCTTACATCTTTTTTCAACTAATTCATAATAACCATTTCTTGATAAAAATGCTAATGATGAAATTAATAAATTACAATATGCCCCACCAACGTATTGATTCAGATAATTCCTAACGGGAATATTTTGTAAACACTCTTCAATAATTCTATCAATATATTCAACTGAATACTCTTCTCGTGAAGCGGAATATATTAAAAATTTAAGTCCGGACATTTCATTCCAACCTAATTTATTAGTTGACTCAATTATCTCCCTAATTATTCTCTTATTATTATCAAATAATTCTCTATCTTCTTTCCAACCCACTGCTTGTATAGCCGATAAAATATCTAGTCTTTTTGATAGTTCAATATTTTTTTTCTTTAGTTCCTTTTTACATTCATTTATTATCTTTGATGGAGAACCAGATTGTAGATATTCATTAATTTTTTTTGAAAATTCAGAAGTTTCTATGTTAGCATTGTCATAGTAATATACTAAATAATCTAGAAACTCTATACCACAATTTTCCAATAATTTCTCAAAAACTGCAATTGAAATACTAGTCTCATCAGTTTCAAAGCGCATTAATGTTCTCGTAGAGATTACATCGCCTGCGACATCTTTTAACTTATATCCTCTCTCCTCTCTTAGTTTTTTAAAAATACTTCCATGCAAATTCTTCTCATTCATTCCTTATCTCCTAAACTTTAATATTAAGAATAATTTATACCTATTTTCTTCTATAAATAAATACATTAAAGATTATTAAAATAGTCTTTTCTCATATATTTTACCATTAAATTAATACTTATTTTAATAACGTGACAAATACGTCATATTCTAATATATTCTCTTTATATCTATAAAAATAACTACTCTATGTGACATATTCGTCACTTTTACTCTCTGTTTTTCAATCTGATTTTTACAAAAATAAACCTCGAGGCATAATTCTCTACACCTCGAAGTTCATCTCTATTTTTATATTAGATTATTTCCATAAATCTTCTAGTAAGTGAGTTTGTGTTCTATCTGGTCCAGTAGAGAATACAGAGATTTTAACACCTACTAATTCTTCAATTTTTTCTAGATATTTTCTTGCGTTATCAGGAAGCTCATCAAGTGATGTTACGCCTGTAATATCTTCATCAAATCCTGGTAATGTTTCATAAATTGGCTTACAATCTTTAATGATGTTTTCATTAGCTGGGTATTCTGTTAAGATTTCACCTTTATAATCGTATGCTGTACAGATTTTAATTTCTTTAAGTCCTGAAAGTACATCTAGACAGTTTACTGACAGATTAGTCATTCCAGATACACGAGCTGAATGACGCATCACTACAGTATCAAACCATCCAATACGACGTGGACGTTTAGTAACTGTTCCGTACTCATGACCAACTTCACGAATTGTATCTCCGATTTCATCGAATAATTCAGTTGGGAATGGTCCATCACCTACACGTGAAGTATAAGCTTTTGAAATTCCTAATACTTTAAGACCATTTGTCGGTACGAATCCATTACCTACTGTGATTCCACCTGCAGATGGATTAGATGATGTAACATATGGGTATGTACCGTGATCGATGTCTAACATTACGCCCTGAGCACCTTCGAATAAGATATTTTTATTTTCATTTTGTGCATCTTCTAATACTTTAGAAGTATCTGTAACATATTGTGCTAATTTTTTTCCATATTCGAAGTATTCATTGAAGATCTCTTCTATCGTGAATCCTTCAGTTTCATAGATTTTTTCGAATAGTTCATTTTTTTCTTTCAGATTTTGTTCTAATTTTTTCTTGAATAGATCAGCATCTAATAAATCAGCTATACGGATACCACAACGTTTGTATTTATCTACATAACATGGTCCAATACCTTTTTTCGTAGTACCAATTTTATTTTCACCACGACGAGCTTCTTCAACCTCATCAAGTTTTAAGTGGTATGGTAATACTACGTGTGCTCTGTTAGAGATTCTTAATCCGTTGCAAGTAACTCCACTTTCTTTTAATCTATCAATCTCACTGCAAATCCACTTAGGATCTACTACAAGACCATTACCGATAATTGAAAGTTTTTCTTCATTAAAAATTCCAGATGGGATTAATTGAAGTTTGTAAGTTTTTCCATCAAACTTAATAGTATGTCCTGCGTTGTTACCCCCTTGATAACGAGCAATTACATCAGCACGTTCTGCTAAAAAGTCGGTAATTTTACCTTTACCTTCATCTCCCCATTGTGAACCTACTACTACGATTATTGACATTAGTTACGCCTCCTGAAAGCAAATATTTTTTCCATTAATAATTATATCATAAATACAGACGTTTACAACCATTTTTTATAAAAAACTCAAAATTATCGGACAATATAATCTATTTTCACTATTTGTTCACTTTTATACGCTTTCATTAAAAACAATTAGTAATAATCTATTTATTAAAAATTTCAAGTTAAGTTTTTCTATTAAGTTAGCATATATCCCGATTTACAAACCTTTATTCACAGCCCTCCGAATTTAACAAACAACAAAAACTTATAACAAAGAGGAGCCTATCATATCCAATTTTGTTGGATCTAAGTCTCCTCTTTATTTTATTATATTATTTTTTTACTTTTCGTTTGGCTAACATCATTGTTGCAGCAAGTAACATTCCACCTAATACTCCATGTTCTGTAGGTGTCTTTCCTGTATTAGGCAATATTTTATCTACTGTTTTTTTATCGTTCTTATCAGTAGTAATCTCAGTTTTACTTTCAATATTTTCTTTTAATACTTGCGATTGATTAACAACAATAGCATCTTGCTCTACAGTTTGAATAGCATTTAGTCCGGCTTTTTTATAAATGTAAATTTTATTTCCTTCACTATCTACTTCTTCTTTTCCTGTGTATTTATAGCCTTTTAGTTCTTTTGGTTTTTCAGAAATTGCTAAAACATCTAAGACATTGCCTTCTTCATCTCTTAAAAATGCTACTTTAAGTTCAGGTAATTCTTCTTTGACCGATGCTACTTCTGAAATTACTCCACCTTCGAATGGTTTCAATTCTTCTGTCACTACTGATTCTGAAGGATTCA